>CAXTUV010000412.1:236-3363 GCA_964247445.1 uncultured Acidobacteriaceae bacterium
CTCGCACGACTCCTCAAACGACGTGACCGCGGGTATTTCCACGGTAGATGGCGAGCGCAGCGCATCGATCAACAACATCCTGCTTTCCTCGGTCAACTCGCAGGCCGCGACGGCGACCAGCAGCAGCGGCTTTGTGCAAAGCACAAGCGCAAGTGCGTTGCTGGCCGGCGACGACCAGATGCCGCAAGTGTTCACCTATAACTTCGCGGTGGACCAGAAGGCATTCTTCAATTCGTTCTTCGAGGTCGCCTACGTCGGCAACCGCGCGGAGCACATCCTGAACGACGGCTCCGGCAACACCGTCGAGCTCAACAACATCAACGCGCTACCCATCGGCGCGCTGTTCCGCCCCAACCCGATCACGGGCATCACTTTGCCGCTGCTTCCGCCGAATGGCTCCATCAACAACGGCAACAGCGCGAACAGCATCACCAATCTTTCCTCCAACCAAATTGACCAGTACCGCCCGTTCCCGCTCTACCATACGCTGAGCATTTCGCAGCACAACGCGTACTCGAACTATAACTCCTTGCAGGCGCAATGGAACAAGCAGCAGGGGCGCGCGACCTACGGCTTCAACTACACCTTTTCGAAGGTGCTCGGCGTGCTCGGCGGCGGCCCGAATGGCGAGGGGGACGGCCTTCCTGTTGACCCGTTTAACTATCGCGACAGCTATCAGCCGCTTTCCTTCGACCGGACGCACATCTTTAACGCGACCTACTCTTACACAGTGGGCAAGGTCATCGCCAATAAATTCGTTGGCGGTGTGACGAATGGCTGGCTGATCTCCGGCATTACCAACATCCAAAGCGGCGTCGACCTGGTGGCGGAGGGCAACCAACCGAACTTTAACTTACAAGGGAACCTGGCGGTGCTGTCGCCGACCGGGCAGGCCACCACGCTCAGCATCAACTCCACGAATTTCCTCGGCACACCCGACGTACTGCTGCAGCCGGTCCTTCACGGGAATCCCGCCATCCATACAGCGTCCAAGCAGTATGTCAATGCCTCTACCTTCTCGCTGCCGCAAATTGGCGAGCAGGGAACGCTGCGGCTGCCCTATATTCACGGTCCGGCGTTCACCGACACCGACCTGACGGCGGCCAAGAACTTCGTCATCCACGAGAAACAGGGAATCCAGCTCCGGTTTGCTGCCTTCAACTTCATCAACCACGCCAATAACACGTTTACAACCTCAGTGCAGCCGAACGCGCTGGTATTGAACTACAACAATGGCACCGCGACGGCGGCGACCTCCGCGCAGCCCCTCAACACCGCGATCGCCACCGCGCCGCAAACCAACACGTTCGGCGCTGCGCCGCTGCGGACCGGCCGACGTATCGCGGAGTTCTCCGTCAAATACAGCTTTTAAGCTGAGCCGCTGTCGGGGTCTGTTAAAGCGGGAGCCCGGCGGCTTTCCATCGCGCGCATGTTGCGATTGCACTATTTTTTGAGGAGGTTCCAAGCGTGCCCAAACTGTTGTTCCGATCACTTTTAGCCCCGCATACCCGAGTCACCGGGGAGCAGCTTGCAACCGAGGAAGGGATTTTGGCGCTGGGCCGCACTCTTCATGCCATGAATCGCCGCCATTTCTTCTCAAACCTTGCCGCAGCGGGTGCAATCGCCGCCGCTGGCGGAGTGCTTGGGGGCGAACGCGCCGAAGCGCAAGCCGCCGCGCCCTCCATTATCGATGTACTGAATTTTGCCTTGAATTTTGAATTTCTGGAGGCGGAGTTTTACTCCTACGGCTCGACCGGCATCTCCCTCGCGGCCAACGTCACCGCGAGTGCCGCCGCTACCGCCGCCGGGAGAACACCCTTGATCGCGGGCGCTCCGACGATCACCGCAAGCAACGTCATTAACCCGCCGATCGTGACCCTGACGGGCAACCAGCAAACCATCGCCGCCGCCCTTCTCCAGGACGAAGCCCACCACATCGCCGGGCTGCAGCAAGCCATCATCGGCTTGGGCGGAACCCCTATCACGGAGCCCACCATCGACTTCAGCGCGGGCGGCACGATCCCCGCGATCAGAACCAACACCGCTTACTTCGCGGCGTCGCGCCAATTCACCGCGCTCGGCAACAGCGCGTACGCCGGCGCGGCGGCAAGCTTGATCAGCAACGCCAGCATTCTTGAAACAGCCTCGCAGATCCTAGGAGCGGAGGCGCAGCATCTCGGCGCGGTGAATTACCTGTGCATCACGCTCGGCATCACCACGCCCGTGCCGGATGCGCAGATCGACGCGCAGGACGTGCCGCCGAACAGCGTCCTGTCCGGTACGGTTCCGGCGATTTTCACCATCACCCCGCTGTCCGCGACGGCACCCGCGCTGGGCATTGCCCGCACCCCGCAGCAGGTGCTGGGCGTCGCCTACGGGGTGTCCACGCCCGCGACGACAACCCCGGCAGCCGGCACTGCCAGGGGAGGCTTTTTCCCATCCGGAGTGAACGGCACCGTCACCTCCACGTAGACCGGGCGCACACCGGCCACAGCTGCACACCTGAACGCATTTGGAGGCATTTTATGTTGAACAGCAACACTGCACTGCTCCTGCCGGAGGAGAACGTCGCCGGCATGCGCCGCTCCGGTCGACTGAATCGCCGCGGCTTTCTGACCCAAGCCGGCCTCGCTGCGGGCGCTTTCGGGCTGGCCGGCTGCAGCGAGGGCAGCCAAACCGGGGTGACAGCCCCGCCGGTAATCGGCACAACCCCGTCCGTCGCCGACATCCTCAACTTCGCGCTAAACCTGGAATACCTAGAAGCGACGTTTTACCTCACCATCACGACCGGAAATGGCTTGCCTGCTTCTGCCGTCGGGGCGAGCCCGGGTGCCGTGACCGGCGGCCAGGGGCAGGTCAGGTTCACCGACGCGGGCGTACAAGCGCTGGCCAACCAACTGGCCGCCGATGAGATGGCGCATGTGCAGTTCTTGCGCGCCACCATGCAGTCGCTGGGGCTGACGCCGGTCGACCTGCCGGCGCTCAACCTGACTGGCGGAACCAACACCCCGGTGACCAACGACGCGCAGTTTCTTGCTTTGGCCCGGCGGCTCGAAACCACCGGCGTGAGCGCTTATGAGGGTGCGATTACCGGGCTGACCTCAAACACGGCGGCCCTGACCTATGC
>CAXTUV010000413.1:0-3360 GCA_964247445.1 uncultured Acidobacteriaceae bacterium
TACACGCAACAGACGTCCCTCGCGTGGTACAGCACCTCCATGTTCGTCCACCTGCGAAATTTGTACACTGCCCTGTCTGCTGCCATTCCCTTTCTCCAGAACGCCGGGTGCATGAGTTTGCATGGCTCGTGACAAAAGCCATGCATGAACGAGGCGTCTCGAAGCTGGGGAAGCGTTGTTGGAGCAAGTCAAACGTCGGTCCCGCAGTGTTGGTATGGACGCAGTCGAGACCGAATCGGCGGAGTTGAAGCAGGTCTGTCAAGCTCTCGCGATTCCAGTGACTTTGCATAGAAAACGCGTGGTGCCAGCAGCTTCGCTGGACAACGCTTGTCGCATTTCGTCTCAAGAGAAAATACAGGCTTTTCATCGGTGCTCGGCACCCAAAGCCGGCCAGGTAGGGCTGGCGAGCTCAACCCGCCAAACCGGGCCGCCCTGGAAAAGCTGCCCTTGCTCGGCAACAATGACGGGCACTTCGCCCTCGACAACCCACACATGTAAGTCGTCCGGCTGTTTGCCGATTATGGGCGCGATCACGCCGGCCGCCCCGCCCAACTCAACATGGATGACGAAGTGCACTGCTTTTCTGTGATCGCCCGCAACCACCATCGGCTCCATGCCGGTCGGGCTGATGGCGAGGTGGACAAGGCGCGACTTATCAGAACCTGCGCTCACATAGGTGAGTGTCGTTGCAGGGCCGCGCAAATCGATATTGCTGATGACGACGTTGGTAAGGCCGTTTGAAATATCCGGCGGTACTGTCAGGTGCTGAACGTTGACCTTGGCTTGCCCGTTCCCGCCCGCAGAACGGGAAGTGATTGTGCCTTCTTTCACATCGACCGCTACATCAATCGGCTTAGGAAATGACGGTCCCTTCTGCATGTGATGGTCGCGGATGAGCCGAAAGAAGCCGTCTTGCGAGTACGTGGTCGTGTCGTCATCAACCGAGCCGTCTCGGAAGTGAAACACCAATCTCGAACTGACATATCGCTTGTGCGGCACCTGCACTACGTCGCCGTAGGCCAGCGTGTGCCCGCTCAGGTCCTTGAGCACGAGGAAAGCGCGGGAAGAGCCTTGAATGTGCTTTACCGGAATCGGGTTTGCAAGAGCAGCGCTGCCCAGCAAAAGCAGCAGGGATGCATGGAGGGAGCGCGACCGCAACGCGCTTAGGCAAGCGCGTACGGAGTTCCGGCGGGCTGAGTGACGGGACGGAGTCATCGAGGCAGACCCGCTGTTGCCCGCGCGTCCCCTTGGGGCAGCGCAGCTGTCGCAGGTCCTCGGGCATCCGCGTGACTGCTCAAGCGGCGCCAAAGAATGCGAAGAATCGCAATGGAGGGGACCGCAATCAGCGCGCCGACTACGCCGCCGAGCTCAGCCCCGGCAAGCACCCCAAATATCTGCGCCAAGGGGGAGATTTCGAGCGACCTGCCCATGATTCTGGGGCTGTTTACGTAGTCCTGGGTCAGCCGCCACGCCGCCAGAAACAGCAGAAGCAGCAACGGGTGCGCGTAGCCGGTGAGTACGGCGATGACAATGACCGAAACAGCCGCGACCGTGGGGCCGACGACGGGAATGAACTCGAAGACGCCGGCAAGCGGGCCGAGAATAAATGCGTACGGCACACGGAGGAGACTGAGGACGACCGTGTACGCGGCCAGAGTCAGGCTCGCGAGGGTAAGCTGCGCGCGAATATAGCTGCCCAGCATAATGTTTGTATCGGAAATCACCCCATGGGCAGTGGCCCGCTCCTCAGGATCGCGAGCGAGTCCTTCCATGGCCTGCGCAATGGACTTCCCATCCTTCAGGAAGAAGAGGCTGAGAATAGGAATCAGAACGAGCCACCAAATATGCCGGGCGGGCTCGGCGAGCTTTCTGCCGACAACACGGGCCGCGTCCAGCATTTGGAGCCGGTGCGCGGAGAAGAAGCTCTGAATTTGCGCCTGCCGTTCCTCGCTCCAGCCATGGCTGTGGCCGACCTGCGACACCAACTGACCTGATCCCATGCGGTCGAGCAGCGAGGGTAGGCTTGTGGCGAGCGAGCGCCCTTCCTGCCCGATGCGGGAGCCAACCAGAAGTCCGAGCCCGACCAAGATGCCGAGCAGCAATAGGTACACCACGCCGACTGCTTTCATGCGGCCCCGCAATGGCCTTTCAAGCCTCGCGACGAGCGGCTCGACAAGATAGGCGAACAGGATCGCGAACAGAAAAAGCGTGAGCGTCTCGCGTTCCGCGCGTAGGAATTCGAAAACAAATAGGAAAATAATGCCTGTGAACAGGGCTCGCGCTACACGAGGATCCCAGAACTTATGCAGCATGCCTTGCCTTTCAGGCTTTCTGGACAGCGGATAAGCGCGGCTCAAAGGAGAGTCGAACTTCAAGGGGGAGATGAGTTTCGGGTCGATACCTGCGTCACCTTGCCCACACCGTAAGAAGCACACGGATGTGCCGGGGTTTCTATCCGTGACATGCTTTATTGAAGCGGCAGTTGCCCAGCCTTCATCCCTTACAACGCTGCCGCGCTTTTCGCCAGACCCATGCCTACGATCAATCCTATCGCCGGCGCGCTTTTGGCACGGGCAGCGGCTAGAGAACCAACGCGCTCAGCACGGAAACACCACCGCATGATTATTCACTCCGATCGGAGGGCGATGACAGGGTCGACCGAGGCCGCCCGGACAGCCGGGACGGCCGCGCCCAGAGCGCAGACGAGCAGCAGGGCCAGCGCCGCGAGTATAAGGGGGTCGAGCGGAGTGACGCCAAACAGGAATGTCTTCACCGCGCGCCCGGCGGGCCAGGCACAAAGCAGTCCCGTGGCGAGCCCGACGAGCACCATCGCGGCCGCTTGCCGGAGCACGAGCAGGATCGTCCTGCCTCGGCCAGCGCCCAAAGCCATGCGGATGCCGATCTCGCGCGTCCGCTGCGCGACCGACGAGGCGAGCACCCCGTAGATGCCGACGGCGGCGAGCGCAAGGGCCAGCAGGCCGAAGCCGGAAGCCAGGCGCAGGGCGAGGCGTTGACGCGTAAAAGCAACCTGTATGTTTTCGTTGAGCGGGCCGATAGCTACTTCGGCAAAATCTGGGGCGGCTTCTTTCAATGCGGCACGGATTTCACGCTCCAGAGAGGCTTGAGGAAGCGGTGATCGCACCAAATAGCCCTGTGTAATACCGAATATGACCTTTGCGGCATCGGAGGCTGGGGGTATTTGTGACACATCGATGTACAACGTCGGCGGCGACTGAAACGCGACTTCATCGGCAAGGACGCCGATAATGGTTAGAGGACGACTGATAAAAGAATCCTTATCGGTCTAGTTTCCGTGATTAAGTCTGATCATCGTTCGCAGTGCGCTCCGATCCTTGATGA
>CAXTUV010000414.1:0-3358 GCA_964247445.1 uncultured Acidobacteriaceae bacterium
GTGCTTGTTGCTGCTGGTTGCGGGAGTGGACACGACCGCTTCGAGCTTGCGCCTATTGCCTCCTACGTAAGCGGTTAGCCGTAAGCGAACGATCCATTGTGGAGCGGATAGAAGCGTAGAACGGACATTCTTGGCTCGCCTTGTTCGGCGGCTCTCAGCTCATACGCGACATTGAGCCGAAACGGAACGAAGCCCGAAACAGGTCGTTCCAGTATTGCAGTTGCCAGATGCTCCACGAGCGGTAGTTTGGCGTAATCACATCCCCTTTGGATTCCTAGCACTGTGACCATTGCTCCTCTTCGCGAATTCCTTCGGCGTCCCGACTGCATCATCTTCGTAGGGTCGGGAATTTCGATGTGGTCCGGCCTGCCAGGCTGGGGGCAGTTGCTGAGCGACCTTGCCGACCATGTCGAGGCTGATGGGCAACCAGCCGAGCTAGTCCGCCGAGAGATCGCTCATGGAGACCTACTGCAGGCTGCGAGCTATGGCGCAAGCAAGTTAACTCCTACATCCTTTGCAACCTTCATCCGCAACGGCGTGCAGTTGAAGACTGCGGCACCCCACCAGATTCACAAAGCGATTGTGGAACTCGGGCCAACCGGCTTCATCACAACGAACTACGATGCCCTGATTGAACAGGCACTCCGCGCTTGGCGGCCCGATACCTTCTTTCCCCCTCCAGTCACCAACCGGCACCTTGTCGAACTTGCTGAAATTGTAAGCGCCCGATCATCGCATTTCATCTTCAAGCCGCATGGTGATGCGAACGATCTGACAAGTATTATTCTGACACGTGAGCAATATCGCCTACTATTGCCAGGTGGAGAGCGCCACAATACACTTGAGGCGCTGAAGACCCTGCTCGTCACTCGCCCTGTCCTTTACCTTGGATTCGGCCTTCGCGATCCAGACTTTATGTATCTGCGAGACCTCTTGCTAAACATTTATCAGGGAGCTGTCCGAGACCACTGGGCGATTATGCCCGACGTAAATTCTGACGAGGCTGACTATTGGCGTGGCCAATATGGTATTAAGCTGCACGGCTATTCCACACATGAGGGCGTCGACAGATCACGCGATCACCGCGATCTTCTCCCTATACTTCAAGCGCTTACGGCCTCGGCGAGTGTGGCTTTCCCGGGCAAGCACCATCCAGCGCCGGGCAGCCCCAGCCAGGCAGAGCGCCTGTTAGCTTTGACGCGCTATGCATCGGGGGTAGTCCGCAGGTTCGCGACTACAAACGATCCTATCGAGGTGCGCATCTCTCCTGTAAGGCAAGCAAACGACTTCGCCATGCGATTTGTGGGACTTGGATCTTTTGAAGGCTGGACCACAACGCGATACCTGACGAAGGGCCCGCAAGCCGCCTACCTGATCGGACTGCCAGGTGCGGGTAAGAGCTTCGCGTTCAGGCTTGCTGCGCGACAGCTCGCAACGCGCTTGCAGGAGGCGTGCATGGATGACACGCTCACGAATGACCTTCCAGAGCTGCCAATCCTCGTTGATTTGAAGCTCTACAGAGGCGACCTGCGTGCGCAGATCGCTTCTGAGTTGCCGGCTGGTTTCACGCTTGAGCAGCTCCGCGGGAAACTTCCCCTAAAGCTGCTCCTTGACGCCTTCAACGAGATGCCGTCGGAGTATCTCGAGTCTGGCGCCCTATTTGCGTCGCTAGATGCTTTGAGGACGGAAATCGGGCCGTTCGCCCTCGCCCTTGCCTCTCGCACCACAGACGAGATCGCGAGTCGACTTGAAGGTAACACAGTTTACGAAATAGATCGCTTCGACGAGCAGCACGTCGACGAAGTACTCGGGGCACACGGTATCAAGCTGGAGGGCGCCTTTGCTGACGACACTCGCGCAATGCTTAGTCGCCCCTTCTTCCTGCAACTTATCACTAAGAAGCTGGCGGAAGTTCCGAAAGCTGCTAGCCCGCGGGATTTGTATCGATCCTTCATCAGTAAGTTGCAGGCTGACTTTACTGAGCGGTTCGGGGGCGGGGTCGAACTTATTTCAATTTTCTCAAGGTTGGCGTATCGCGTAATCGAGGCGGAAAGCGAAGCTTTCCCGCTTTCCTGGATTACCGATCTCCTTATTTCTCAAATAGGTCTCACAGCGACATTAGATGCAGCCGAAATCGCTAATTGGCTAATTGCGAGGCAGGTTTTAACTCTCCACTCCAAGCGTCGTGCCTCCTTCGTGCATCAGTCGATTACTGAATATTGTGCAGCCTCCGAGCTGGCCCGCCGAGTTCGCGTTGAGACGGTTTCGCTTCGCGAAATCATTGCGTCAAAGAAGTGGGATCAGTGCCTATATCTTGCGCTAGCTTTGATGGAGCCGAAGACGGCAGAGCAGGTACTTCAGGATGCTATCGAAACGGATTTCCGGCTGGCGGTCAACGCGGTGCGCTATGCCGAGGAGGGGCAATCGACCGCGGTGTCCCGCATCTTGGAAACTGTGATCGAACGCGCATCCCACGGCGAACCCCTGTGGTATCTTTTGCTCAGTCGGCTGCCGATAGGTCCCGAGCACCTCCCCCTTTTAAATCAAATCATCAAGGGCGGCAATTCGCCTGCAGCGGAAGCTGTAAAGCTTCTCGCGCAATTAAAGGGACCGTCGATCAAACCGGAGTTGCTCGATCTGCTTCAGGCGAACGCAGGAGACTTCAATTTTTCTGTTAATGGCATTGCGCGAGCGTTGAAACCAATGCTTTGCCGAGCAGACATTTCGCGGCTGCTTAAGATTGCTGACATTTGGCAAACGAAAGGAGATAGAGACGATTGTAGCGCTATAAGCGACCTTCTCAGCTTCTATGACCCGGCGACACTGCTCGATGCCATAGCGGTTCCTATCGAGGAGATGCCGCCAGTGACGGTGTCGCTCCTAGCCAACGCGCTTTGGATGCGTGACGACGACGAGTCATTTCACGTTTTGGCTCAGCTTCTCCTCTGGCATCCAACTGAGACGACATCCGACCTCGCGCTTGCAATCGGCCATGGTGACAGTGGAACGGCGACCAAATTTGACTGCTTGAACCATCGACATGTTGAAGCAATTTGGATCGCTCGCTTCTCCGCTGAGTTGTGGAATGGTGCGCTTTTGGATGTTTGTCGCGTGCGCCCGGACCTCGTCAGTCATGTTTCCCAGATGGGAGACATGCATACCGGCATTGAGGCGATTATCTTGAAATATTATGCGAACGTTGAGAATATCACGTTATTTTCCTTGCTGGAGCAACTTTTAAGTAGAGATGACAGTTTGCTAAAAGCGGAACCATTTGCGATATTTCCATTACGGAATTTGGATTGGCGGGACCGCGAGTTGCTATTTACCCGCAGCCTTGCTCGAAATTTGCCACAGT
>CAXTUV010000415.1:0-3344 GCA_964247445.1 uncultured Acidobacteriaceae bacterium
CAAGCTTGCGCGCGACGCTCGCGGCGGCGAAGTCAACCGGGTCGACCTCATCGGCATCCAGCTCATACGCGATCCCGAGCGAGTCAAGGAGCCGGGCTGCATTGGTCTTGCTCACACTCCCAAGCCTAATGCTCGGCTCTCCTTACAGAGAAGCGTCCTTAGGAACCCGCACGCGCGGGTTCGCTCAGCGCGCCGCCTTCAAGCAGGAGCAGCACGTCCGCTAGCGGCTCGGCAAGCGCCCGCTGGTGTGTGGTGAGCACGACCGTGGTGCCGCGGTCGCGCTCTCGTGCTAGCAAACGGAGCATCGCGTCCGCGCTCTCCGCGTCCATGTTGGAAAACGGCTCGTCGAGCAGCAGCAGTGTGGGCCGGGGCAGCAGCACCCGCGCGAGCGAAAGCCGCTGCCGCATCCCCTGCGAGTACGCGCGGACCGGCTTGCTTAGCCCAGGGTCAAGACCGACGGAACCCATGGCGTCAGCGGGTGAAAGAGCGGGCGCATACAAAGCGGCGAAGTAGCGCAAGTTTTCCGCTCCCGTGAACTCCTCGTACAGCATGGGCGCGTGCGCCATGTAGCCGATGCGTTCGCGGACTCGCTCGGGTGGCTCGCCCCAGGCCCGCACCTCGCCGAAGGAAGGCCGTAGTAGACCGGCCAGGATACGCAGCAGGGTCGATTTGCCCGCGCCATTGGGGCCGAGCAGCAGGTAGGCCTTGCCGGCCGTTAACTCAAGGTCCAGGTGCCGCAGCACGGGCGCGCCGCCGTACACATGCGAGACGTCCCGCAGCTCCGCCGTGCCGGCCATGCCGCTTAGGGTAGCAGCCGCGTACAGTGGGAGGCGTGCTCCTCCTTTTGCTTGCCGCCTTCGCACCGGTGGACGCTTGCCGCGTCGTCGCGACCTATCCGCACTCCACCGCGAACTATACCGAGGGTTTCTTCTACAAAGACGGCTTGTTTTACGAGGGAACCGGCCTCCAAGGCCATTCCGAGGTGGTGGTGACCGAACCCGCGACCGGCAAGGCGGTGCAGCATGTGGACCTCGCGCCCGAGTACTTCGGCGAGGGCATCGTGGACTGGGGCGCGAACCTGCTGGAGTGGACCTGGCAGTCGCACCGGGGCTTTGTGTATGACCGCTTCTCCTTGCGCCCGGTCGGCACCTTCACCTACACCGGCGAAGGCTGGGGCATGACCCGCACCACGCGCGAACTCATCACCTCGGATGGCACCGCCGTGCTGCGCTTTCGCTCGCCCGCAACCTTTCGCGAAGCCCGGCATATTACAGTCCACGACGGAACTGAAACAGTGACGCAACTGAACGAACTTGAGTACATCAAGGGAGAAGTCTGGGCCAATGTCTGGCACTCCGACCGGATCGCCCGCGTCTCGCCCCGCGACGGGCGGGTGCTGCGCTGGCTCGACTGCGCGGGCCTGTTGCCTTATGCGGAGCGCGTGAACGCGGAGTCCGTGCTGAACGGGATTGCCTATGATGCGGAACACGATCGCATCTTTGTGACCGGAAAGCAGTGGCCGAAGGTGTTTGAGATCAAGACTTCGGCGCAAGCTAGGTGAAGTCCACCCAATCCGGCTTGCCATCGCTTCGGCGCGGCAAGCCTCCTGTCACTGGCCGCCAGCGCTCTTCGGGGAGCATGGGAAGCCAGTGCAGACGTTTCAAGCCCAGAGCAGTGCGTAATGCTTCGGCTTTGCGCTCAGGCAGCCGCACCTCCAGCATCAGGGGATCGCGTGTGATTTGTAAGTGCACCGTGCCCAAAAAGTCCGTGAGCGTATCCAGTACGTGCGCGACCGCACCATTGTCGACGCGCAAACGCGCAAGCACCCACGGCTCAACGACAATCGGGCATGCGCGGCGGAGAGCGTCGTCCAAGGCCATCTTCGCAACCGCGTTGTAGGCTTGAGGTGTGGCGAAGCGCTCGCGGAAGCTGCCGCCGACGCAAGCCGCCTCGATGCCCCACATTGGAAACCCGTGAAGCGGGCCGCGTCGAAAAGCTGCTTGAAGCGCCGTCTCCACTATTTGAAAGTAAGCAATCGGCATCGCGAAAGATGCCGCCCTGCTCACAAAACAGGGCCGCCCCGGAGCAGGACCGAGCCGGAGCGCAAGATGCGCGAAGCAGCCTTTCCCGTCGACGTGACGGATGTATTTGCGCTCACCCAGAGCTGGATAAGTGATGGATTCGCGACAAATTAGATCGGAACTGTTAAATTCGCGCATGGTCGTGATAACGACCTGACGATTTTACTGTGTGCGCACGGGCGCGAGTGCGGCGGTCGCCTTGGGCGTCCCACTTGGTGCGGGCGCATACTTCGAGGCGCACTTGGCTTGAAGCTCGGTAGCGTGGAACACCCCGTCGCGCCCGTACATGCCGATGGCGAGTGCCTGGGCGTTATCCTTAAACGTGTCCGGTGGCGGGTCGTCGCCGTCGTAGTCCACCCTCAGGTGCTTCTCATTTTCGACTAAAATAAACCGCGCCCCCACCCCGTGACGCGCGAGCGTGCCCGGCTCCACATTGCCCGCAACCCGCAGGTGGCGCGTGTAGGCCTTTTGCCCCATCCCTTGCAGCTCATTGATGGTGACGTAGTAGCTTTTATTCGCCTGGACGCCCGTTACCGCTAGATAGACGATGACCGCGACAATGATCGCAACAGCGGCACCGATGCGGACGGATTGGGAGCGGGACTGTGTCATGACACTCCCTTCATCCTAGGAGCGCCCCTCCGGCGAGTCAAAGCGGCGTTCCCGCCCGGCGAAAACTGTTTGAACGCGGTAGCATGGGTGCATTCCCCCGAGCGCCCGAAAGGTCCCAACCCATGAGCACCCTCGCCGCCCCGATACAAGCGTCTGAAATCCTCCAGCCCCGCGCCGGGTGGCTCCCGGGCCGCAAAGCCGAGGCCGCGCGCTCCGGCGACCGGAACCTGAGCCAAATGCACTTCGCGCGAGCGGGGCGGATTACCGAGGAGATGGAGTTTGTCGCGCGGCGGGAGAGCCTTGCTCCGGAGCTGATCCGAGCCGAGATTGCCGCCGGGCGCATGATTATCCCGGCCAATGTGAACCACCCGGAGCTCGAACCGATGGCGATCGGGGTGGCTTCGCGCTGTAAGGTGAACGCGAATATCGGGAACTCGGCCGTGACCTCGAACATCGACGAGGAGCTGCGCAAGCTGCACATGGCTGTGCAGCACGGGGCCGATACGGTGATGGACCTATCGACCGGCGGGGCGATTCCGGAGATTCGCGACCGCATCCTGCGCCACTCGCCGGTGCCAATCGGGACCGTGCCGCTCTATGAGGCGCTGACCCGTGTGAAGCGCGTCGAGGACCTGTCGATCGACCTTTACC
>CAXTUV010000416.1:0-3318 GCA_964247445.1 uncultured Acidobacteriaceae bacterium
TGCGATCATGTTGTTCACCGCGTTCGTGCCGCCCCCGCCCACGCCGATCACCTTGAACCGGGCCCCGCCTGCCTTTTCGTCCTGATACTGGATTCGCATTCCCTCGCCTTGGTTCATATCCTCTCCTCCACACGCCCTGAAACACAATAGCTGTTTATGCACCGGCCAGAATGTCGTCCGCTTCCGCGAGCAGTCCGCCCATCGGCTGCCGGCTGATGTGCGCCATTCCCAGCGCGCCGTCGAGCGTGACCGCGGAGACGGTTTGCACGGACGGAGCGCCTGACGCAACGCCGGTCACCAATGCGGTCGCGCGCAGATGACCATATCTTGCTTGAAACTGAGAACCGTTGTTGGTCACCATCAGCTCCCACATTCCCGAGCCGCTCCTCAGCTTGTTCATGAACTGAGCCGGGGTTTGCTCTTGCTCCGTCAACCGGTCCGATGTTTCCAGCAGCTGTGCCGCGCCATCCAGCGTGCGCGCTTCCTTTAGGTCGTCGGTTACCCAGCGCGCCAGATCCCAAAAATCTCGCTCCGGCGTATACGGGACGGAGCCGACATGAATGACGATCAAAAGCCCGCTTGCGTCGGGAGCATTCGCCATCGCCCGCAGGTCAATCGGCGTAGCGCATCGGACGGGCTGCCGCAAATGTCCCGCAGGGTACCCATGATCGCGCCGCCAACCGAATGCCACGCTGAAGGCCGCAACAAGTGCGCCTTGCAACGTGGTCCCGTTTGCCCTTGCCTCCAGGATTAATTTTTGCGTTCTGTCAGAGCTCCATTGGGTGTAAGCGACACGGACTCCCGGTAGACCCGGCGCTCGCCGTTCGGCAGCGGCTTGCGATTCCTTCGCATCAGACTTTTCGACGTAAGGGGCCGGATCGGGCCGGTGCAGCGAGCCACTGGGCGAAAGCCAAGAGACCTCACCGACCGGCGGCTTGCCCGCAACGGACGCGAGTAGGTCTCGGAGAATCATCAGGTTTGTTTTGCCGTCCGCGGCGCTGTGGTGGGCGGTCAACAGCAGCGCCGACTCTTCCGGCCCATGAAACAGCGTGAGCCGCATTAGAGCTTTGCCGCCGTCCCCGAAAGGAGCCGTCAGCCGGGCTTCCATTTCGCGGCAAAGCTCGAGGCGCGGCGTCCAGGGACGTACCTCCATCTCGGTGAGCCAATCCGCGTGGACAAACTCAGGTCTTTGTCCCGCCTTTTTGCTGATCGAGGCCGAAAGAAGCGCGTAGCGTCGATGCAGGCCGCGCCAAGCGATTTGCCAGTGCGCAAGGTCGACCGCACCTGCGACGCGCACGGCAACGGTATGAGGGATGTTGCTGACCTGCTGCCGAAACCAAAAAAACTCCTCGGCGCTGTCCAGAGTGCGGATGGGCTGTCGAGAGCTTGTCGGGGATGCTTCCTCAGCGTAGGAATCCGGCCCTGGTGTGATCGCCTGTTTCAGCAGATTCCCTCCAATCTTCACAATCCTAATCGGAGGCAGGGGCGGCCGTCCCGCGGCCCTTAGATACTCCCCGCGAACATCCCCCGCAGCCTGGCGCGGAGCGAGCCTTCCTGCGCGGCGCGCAGCGCGCCGGTCCGGTGGGCGTAAAGCATCAGCCCGACGAGCACGGCGTACTCCGGGGTTTGCAGCTCACCCGGCATGCGGGATAACGGCACGGGGCGACCGACCCGCGCCGGGACGCGGAGAATGCTTTCGGCGGTGTCGAGCAGCCCGGCGAGTCGCGCGCCGCCGCCCACCAGCACACAGCCCGCGCCCAGCGCTTCCAGCACCGCTCCGGTACGCAGGGTCTCCCGGACGAGCGAGAACATTTCGCGCGCGCGGGGTTCCAGGATTTCCGCCAACGCCCGCTGCCGGATGCTGCCGCGGCTTTCGCCCTCGCCGACCCACTCAATCTCGCTCGCCTGCGACACGCTGGTGACCACAGCGTGGCCCCACTCGCATTTAAGCGTTTCAGACTCAGGGATGGGCAGATGGAGGCCGACCGCGAGGTCGTTGGTGAAGTGGTCGCCGCCGAGCGGGATGGACGCCGTGTAGACCACAGCTCCTTCGAAATACACGGCCAGCTCAGTCGAGGCGGCACCGATGTCAAGCAGGCAGCAGCCCAGCTCGCGCTCATCCGCGCTTAGGACGGCTTCGGCTGCGGCGATCGCTTCGTATACCGTTTCCGTGACGGACAGCCCCGCCTTGTTTGCGCAGGTGACGATGCTTTGGTGCGCGCCCGCGCCGGCGGTGACCATGTGGAGCGAGACCTCAAGCTGGTGCCCGACCATGCCCACGGGATCGTGGATACCGGGGACTTCGTCGAGCAGGAAATGGCGAGGTAAAAGGTGAACAATCTCGCGGTCGGACGGGAGTGAAATGGCCCGGGCGCGGTCAGCGGCGGCGCGGACGTCCTCGCGGGTAATCTCGCGCATGCGCGAGCCGAGCGCGATGCCGCCTTGGGAGTTGATGCCGCGCAGATGCGGGCCGCCGAGCCCGGCGACGCAGTGCTCCAACACAACCTCAGCGGACGACTCGGCCAGCACGGATGCCTGCGCCACCGCGCTCGCCGCCTGCTGGAGGTCCGACACAGTACCCCGACGCATGCCCGCGCCGGGTGCTTCGCCGTGGCCCCGATAGCGCAGCGCGCCTTCGCGCACTTCGGCGACCAGCATGCGGACCCGCGAGGAACCGAGGTCGAGCGCGGCCAGGATCGGGTCGGTTTGCGCGGTCATCGCTGGGTAGCTCCCTTATACGTCAGGGTATGGGGCACCCAGCGAACCGCGTGATGCGGACCGGCGCGCTCGGTGTACCAGATTTTGCCAGCGGGTTTCGCGATGGGCGGTTTGGGGTGCGCGGCGGCATGGTGGACGACCGCCTTCACGACCGGCTTGCCTTCCGGCGGTTTGGCGGCGGCACTCTCGCGGGCTTCGTCCGCCTGCGCGGCATCGGTCATCTTCAGCACGACCTGGCGGTCGTAGCGCAGGTCGACCGCGCTCAGGTTCGGGTACTGCTGCCGCCACTCGGGCAGGTGCTCTTGGTACGAGCGCCAGCGATCAAGGTAGTCCGCGTTGCCGAAGTGAAGCAGGAGGTCCGAGCCGCCTTCCGGCACCACGGCGCGCACATCTTCAAGGTCACTCACATCGACCTCGCTGAGCTGCGCGGTGACGGCAGGCCCGAGCGTCGCCGTGAAGCCCTGGTAGAGGCGCATGCGGTCAGCCCGGGCCTGCGGCGGCGCGTTTGGGTCCAACCCGACCACCACCGGGAAAGAGTAATGCCGCGCGGCAAGCGTCGCCGGCGTCATAGGCAGCAAGACACCCTCGGCGTCGACCAAG
>CAXTUV010000417.1:0-1108 GCA_964247445.1 uncultured Acidobacteriaceae bacterium
CACCTACGGCACCAGCGGGCTTCATACGCTCCTCGCCCTGGGTGTGTGGTGGCGCGAGCAGACCGGCATGCCCTTGCCCCTCGGCGGCAACGCGGTCAAGCGTTCGCTGGGCGAAGAAGCCATGCGCGCCGCGACCAAGGCCGTCCGCGAATCCGTCCAGCACGGCTTGGAAAATCGCGAATCGGCGCTCCAGTACGCGATGCAGTTCGCGCGGGACCTCGACCCGTCACTCGCTGACAAATTCGTGGGTATGTATGTGAACGAGCGCACACTTGACTACGGCAAGGACGGCCGCGCGGCGATTGAAAAGCTGCTCGCGATGGGGCACGAGCGCGGCATCATTCCGGCCGTGGCACAGCTGGATTGGGTGGAGTAAATTCTGGCTGAGGAGGGACTTGTGTCAGCACTTGCCGCCCCTGCCCCGACGTTGCCCGCGCCTACCTTAAGCCGCGGGCAGAGCATTCGGCAGACGCTTCGCCGGCAGCCTCTGGCCTCGTTCGGCCTCGCCCTTATCGGCCTGTTCTGCATTCTGGCGGTCTTCGCGCCTTGGATCGCGACGCATCCCCCGGCCGCGCTCGACCTGGACCATCGGCTCGCGGGGCCGAGCGCGGCGCACTGGTTCGGGACCGATGAGCTGGGACGCGACACCTTTTCGCGCATCGTGTACGGGGCGCGCGTCTCGCTGATTGTCGCGGTGTCTGTGGTGGCGTGTTCGCTTTCGCTGGGGCTTGTGCTCGGGGGCCTGGCTGGTTTCTACGGCGGTTGGCTTGACATCGCATTGAACATTTTCGTGATGAATGCGTTTCTCGCGCTGCCCGGTATTCTGCTTGCGATCGCGTTTGTGGCATTCCTTGGGCCGGGGCTTGTAAATCTGATCCTGGCGCTTGCGGTCGGCGGCTGGGTCGGCTATGCGCGGCTGGTGCGCGCGCAAGTACTCGCCGTGCGCGAGCGTGAGTTTGTGGAAGCCGCGCGGGCGCTGGGCGCGTCCGACCTCCGCGTGTTCACCCGGCACATCCTGCCCAACATTCTCCAGCCATTGATTGTGCAGTCGGCCATCGGCATGGCCGGGGCGGTAGGTGTCGCGGATCGCGTCGTAGTCCTTGGAGCG
>CAXTUV010000417.1:1118-3312 GCA_964247445.1 uncultured Acidobacteriaceae bacterium
ACCATCCCGTCGATGATCCTGGGCGAGACGGCGCTGTCCTTCCTGGGCCTGGGCGTGCCGCCGCCCGCGGCGAGCTGGGGCGGCATGCTCAATGACGCGCGCTCGCACCTGTTCGACTCGCCGCACTTGGTTGTCTTTCCGGCGCTTGCGGTGATGGGGTGTGTGCTTTCTTTCAACTTCCTAGGGGATGCGCTCAGGGACTTTCTGGACCCCCGAACCAAGATCGAGATCGGTCTTTAGAAGCAACCCGCTTGCGTGACTTTGGTACATCTATGAGGATCGGGGTCATTGCCGACACGCACGGGCTTCTCCGGCCCGAAGTCCTGCCCGCCTTCGCCGGGGTGGATCACATCCTGCACGCAGGGGATGTGGGCGCTCCCGAAATCCTCGACGCCCTGCGCGCGCTCGCGCCGGTGACCGCGATTCGCGGCAATATCGACCATTCCGGCCCGTGCGCGGCGCTTCCGGCGGAAGAGTACGTAACCCTTGCGGGCGTAAATCTTTACATGCTGCACGATGTGCATACGCTTTCGCTCTCGCCCGAAGCGGCGGGGGTGCGCGTCGTGGTCTCCGGCCATTCGCATAAGCCCGCGCTGGAGGAACGCGGGGGCGTGCTGTTCTTCAACCCCGGCGCGGCTGGGCCGAGGCGGTTTAAGCTGCCGGTGTGCGTGGGTTTTTTGCACTTGCAGGGCACGGCAGTGAGAGCGAATTGTTTTTCTTTACTATGACGACCGAGCAGGCGTAGGTTCTCCCATTATGAGCAAGATGGGGTTGGGAATTGCAATGGGCGTAGCGATCGGCGCGGCCATGGGCTCGGCTACGCACCAAATGGGCGTTTGGGTGGCCGCCGGAGCTGCTATGGGCGTGAGCTTCGGCGTGCTGATGGATAGAGCGGGTAGGAAACCCGGCAGATAGCTGATTCAGAAAAGGATACTTATAGGCTTCTCGATCAAGAGCGATCGGCGGCGCGGGCGGGGTTCACTCACGCCTAACTGCAAAGGTGTGCTTTGACAAAGAGTACATATCCCTTTCTTACAAATCACCATCCGTCAAGCTGATCTGCTGCAAACTCCCGGGCGCTGCTGAAAGCAGTGCTTGCTCAACAAGCGCGGTATGGCGTCGGATCACATTCCAGTCATTCGTGCTTAAAATCACCAGTGCCAAGGCGCGCACGGATAAATTCTGCTGATATGGAATGTTCTGGTCCGCGGTAAGCATCACCGCGAAACCGGATTCCTCGGCAATTCTAAGCAGCTGTCCGTTAACCAGCTCCGCCCAGCCCATCTCTTCGGCGGTAACGACTTCGTGGCCGGGTAGATGCCGGCGCAGTTTATGCGGCACGTTGTGGTCGAAAAGCACTCTCACAAGTGAATCTGGTCATTTTGCCGAGCAGCATACGCGAGTACGCCTCGGATGACCTCCTGAGAAATGCCGAAGTTCTCCTCGATTTCATCGACGGGCGAGCCGTGCGCGTAATTTAGAATCACCGCGTCGGCTTGGAGCCGGGAGTTTTTGAGAATAGGAACGCCGCCCACTTTGCCGGGAACTCTCTCCACCAAGTCGCAGCCGGACCAATCCACGCGCAGCTCTCTCATGTCATGCAGCGTAGCCATTGAAACCCTCCTCAGATAGCTTATTCGTAGTCGCCTCAGTACTTCACAATCCGCGCAAAAGACTCCGCATCCAAGCTCGCCCCGCCCACCAGTGCTCCGTCCACCTCCGGCATTGCCATCAGCTTGGCCGTGGTCTCGGGCTTTACGCTGCCGCCGTACAGGATCCGCATGCCGTCAGCCACAGCTTGCCCCAGACGCTCGCGCACCGCGCCGCGAATAAAGGCGTGCGTTTCATCCGCGATCTCGGGGGAGGCTGACTGGCCCGAGCCGATCGCCCAAATCGGCTCATACGCGATCACGATCGGCCCGGCGGTTTCCGGCCGCACGCCTTCGAGGCCGATCTTGAGCTGGCGCAACAGCACGTCGTTGGTGCGGCCTTCCTCGCGCTCCTCCTGCACCTCGCCGATGCACACGACCGGCGTCATGCCCTGGGCCAGCGCCGCGCGCAACTTCCGGTTCACATCCCAATCGGTTTCATGGTTGTAATGGCGGCGCTCGGAGTGGCCGAGGATCACATGCGAGACCCCGACCGAATGGAGCATCGGCGCGGAGATCTCTCCGGTAAACGCCCCTTCTTTCTC
>CAXTUV010000418.1:0-3296 GCA_964247445.1 uncultured Acidobacteriaceae bacterium
GCTCGGCATTACCGACACACCTTTGAACGACAGCTACCACCTGGGCCAGACGATCTACAACAACTACGGCCGCCCTTACCAAGCAGGCTTCAACAACTACTCGGGCGCGAGCGGACGCGCCGAAGCCGGGCGGTTCACGCTCGCGGTACGCGGCGAATATCAGCACGCTCCGTCGGCGCTCGGCTACTCCGCCGCCTTGGGGCAGCTTTTGTCGGAAACGGTTGACTTCATCCCCTTCAACTCGGTCCCGCGCCAGGCGACCCTGCCCGTGGGTCCGCTCGGTTCCGTGAACCAGTTCCGGCTGATCGAGGCCAACCTTTCCTACCATCTGCTGATCCACGAGGTTTCCTTCGGCAGAACGGATCACTGGTGGGGCCCGGGCGTCGGCGGCGCGTATGGGTGGAGTAACAACGCCCAAAACCCGTATGCCTTTGAGATCAACCGAGTCGAGCCGTTGGATATTCCCGGCTTCAGCCGCTTCCTGGGCCCGATCCGCTATGACTTCTTTGTCGGCTCACTTCAGGGGCATACGGCGGTCGAGCACCCGTATTTCCACTCGGAAAAGATCAGCCTCCATCCCACCAGCAACCTGGAACTCGGTTTTGAGCGCACGGTGATCTGGGGCGGGCTCGGCCACGAACCGGTGACGGTGCACACCTTTCTGCGTTCGTTTTTTTCAAGCGCGGGCGTGGACGCGGCGACCAAGTTTTCACCCCGCGATCCGGGCGCGCGCTTTTCGGCGTTTGACTTCAACTATCGGCTGCCGTTTGTGCGCGACTGGTTGACCTTGTATACCGACTCCTTCGCGCATGACGATGTGCTGCCCATCTCCGCGCCGCGCCGCGCCGCGATCCGCCCCGGCATTTTTCTGTCGCATGTACCGCTTGTTCCGGCGCTCGATTTCCGTGTGGAGGCTGCCTCGACCGACCCGGCCACCGGTCGATCGAGCGGCGGGCGTTTCCTGTTCTACGAGGCAGTCGCGCAGCAAGGGGTCACCAACAGCGGCTTCCTGTTCTCCGACGCCATCGGACGCGAGGACAAGGGCGGCCAAGCCTGGCTTACCTACCACCTCTCACCCGCCGAGCAGGTACAGTTGTCGTACCGCAACGTCAAGGCGGCCAAAGACTTCATCGCCGGCGGCACCACGCAAAACCAGTACAAGATCGATGTGGTCAAACGGGTCGGGCAGACCTTTGACCAGGACATTGAGCTCCACGCCTATGCGCAGTACGAGCGCTGGCGCGCGCCCATCTACCGCCCGGGGTTGAACACGGACCTAAGCATCTGGGGCGGGCTCACCTGGTTTCCGCGCAAGGCAAAACAGTTCTAACCCTCGGGTAAGCTTGTGCCATGGCGAGTTTTGAAGAGAACGTCAAGCAGTTGGAAATCATCGTAGGCCAGCTCGAACGCGGCGACCTGCCGCTGGAAGAGTCACTCAAGCTGTTTGAGGACGGCATGCGGCTGTCCTCCGCTTGCAAGGAACAGCTGGAAGCCGCCGAAGGCAAGGTGCAGATGCTGGTGCGCCGGCGCGACGGGGCAATGGAAGCGCAGCCGTTCCCGGCGCAAGGCAAGTGAGCAGGAAGGAGAGATGCGATGAGCACCATGACGTTGGAACAGTACCTGCATGGGGACAACGGATGGGACGTAGAGCCGGATTAGGTTAATGGCCGGATCGAGGACAGGGACGTGGGGCAGAAAGAGCACTCGAAGTGGCAGCGGGCAATCCAAGTCTACTTTTGGGACCACCGTCATGAATGGGGGCTCGATGCGTTCCCGGAATTGAGAACTCGCCCAACGGCTGCGAGCTATCGAACTCCGGACGTGCTGGTGTTGGCAGCCGACGCGCCCGATGAGCAAATCATTACGCACCCTCCCCTGGCCGTCTTCGAAATCCTAAGCCCCGACGATCGCGTGTATCGCACACAGGAGAAGCTGGCCGAGTATGAAGCCATGGGCGTGCCCGCTGTCTATCTCATCCATCCGGACACGGGCCGCTTTCAACGCTGGCAGGCCGGCGGACTTCTACTCGTGACTGAGTGCACTGTGGGCGGACATACATTCGCGACGAGTGAGATTTCCGCGTTGGTGAAGTAACGCCTGAATGTCGGTGGAACTTCGCATCAAGCGGTCAGCTCGAAGCCAAGTGCCCCCGCACCCATCCCACCAACGCCGCGCTGAGGTAGCCCGGCGCTTCGACCGGAAACACCGGTTTGTCTGCGAGCAGGCGTGGCGAGACCGATTTCCAGTGCGGCGCGAGCGACCCGCGATCGATTGTGATAAGCGCGTCGGCGCGGTCGAGAAATAACCGCGCTGAATCCTTGAAGTCCGCCGTCAACGGGTCCAGCACGGACAGGTACAGGTCGGGCCGCAGGAACTGCATCACTGAATTCGACTCCAGAATGGCATTAGAGGATCGGGCGAGCTCCTTGCGGACGCGCGGCATGGCCTCGGCCAGCATGCCGGTGCGGGCGCGCACCCACAGGCTCCGCGCCGCGCCCGCGCGCAGGTACCGTCCGGAGTCCGTGGACGGGTTCCCGTCCGGGCGCTCTTCGGAAACGGCAAGCGTGTGATCGTCGGTTTGGCACTCGCACGGCTTGCCATTCGCGGTGCAAAAGCCATGGCCGTACTGCGTGATCTTGAAGGCGGTCCAGTGAAACTCCTGCAGAGCCGCAATCAGCCCGGCGACTACCGAAGTCTTCCCGATGTTGCGCGAGTGTCCGCCGACTACAACGACCATGGAATCGATGCTACGCCTGCATCATCACTGGGCAGTCACCGCCTACTCCGCGCGAGCCGGGCCAAGGTAGCCAGTTCCTTCAAGTATTGCTTGATGGGTCGGGCCGGCGTGCCCCAAAATAGAACGCCCGGACCCTCGATGCGCTTCTGCGACGGCACACCGCATTGCGCGCCGAGAATGGCTCCCGGTCCGATGGTGACGTGGTCGGCAATGCCCACTTGGCCCGCGACCACGGCGCCCGCCCCGATGCTCGATGAGCCGGAGATCCCGGTTTGCGCGGCGATGACCACATCCTCCCCGACCTCGACGTTATGGCCGATGTGGACGAGATTGTCGATCTTGACCCCGCGCCGAATACGCGTTTCCGTGAGCGCCCCGCGATCGATGGTCGTGTTCGCGCCGATTTCCACGTCGTCCTCGATCACCAGCCGACCCTGCTGCGGAAACTGCGCGTATGCGCCGGACGCGGGGTCGCGCACATACCCGAAGCCGTCGGCCCCGACACCGCGCCCGCATGCACCGTGACGCGCGCCCCCAGCACCACGCCGGGGTAAAGCAC
>CAXTUV010000419.1:0-3289 GCA_964247445.1 uncultured Acidobacteriaceae bacterium
GTACCCAGCTACTTTCATGGCTGGTCGCCCGACGGCGAGACCCTGGCCTTTGTGGCGCAGCGCGGAGGCAGCGGGCAGTTCGACATCTACCGCATCCCGGCGGCCGGCGGCGCGGAAACCCGCCTGACGGCGGACCCGCACCACGACGACGGGCCGTACTACTCGCCGGACGGCAAGTGGATCTACATCAACTCCGACAGGTCCGGCAAGGAAGCGATTTGGCGCTTCCCCGCCGCGAGCGCCGGTCCGGCGGACAAGCAGGCTGAAGCGGTGGTGAGCGATGCGGACGAGGACTGGTTCCCGCACATCAGCCCGGACGGCAAGGAGCTGGTCTACATCACGTACCCGGCAGGTACGCCGACGCACAACTCACGCGAGCTGACGGTGAGCCTGCGCATGGTGCGGATCGATCGCGACCTGGTCGGCACCAAGCCGCGCACGCTGGTGACGCTCCACGGCGGCCAAGGGTCGATGAACGTAAACTCCTGGGCGCCGGACTCCGCGCGTTTCGCCTATGTCAGCTACGAAAGCCTGCCTTAAGCCGCAGAAAGTTTATGACGCGCCCGCTCGCTATCCTGTTCGCCGCCCTGCTCCTGCCGCAGACCCCGCAGGTGCCCGACTGGGCGCTGCCGGGCTCGCCGACGCACAAGCAGGTGCCGCCGCCCGCGGGGTTCCACCGGCCGACCCGGACCGAGCAGTCCCCGCTCGGCATCTTCGACGGCCAATCGGATGTCGGCGGCGCGCTGGTTTCCGGTGAGTCGAGCTATGACGCGGCGACGGGAGCGTACACGGTGCGCTCGGCGGGCTACAACATTTGGTACACGCGGGACGAGTTCCGGTTCGTGTGGAAGCGGATGTCGGGCGATGTGTCGCTTGCCGCCGATGCGTCGTTTCCGAATCCGAATGGCTATGACGACCGCAAGGCCGTGCTCGTGATCCGCCAAAGCCTGGACGACGACTCGGCCGAGGCTGTCGTGGGCGAGCACGGCGGCGGCCTGATTCACCTGGCCGAGCGGGCGCGGGCGGGCGCGACCATGAACGACGCCCAGTTCCGCTTCGGCGGCACCCTCGCCGGGGTCAAAGCCCGGCGCATCGGGATCGAGAAGCGCGGCGGCGAGGTGGCGATCTTTCTTGCGCTCGCGGGGGAGCCTCTTCACCAGTTCGGACCGCCGATCCAGCTCAACCTGACCGAGCCGTTTTACGTCGGCATCGGCTTCTGCTCGCACCTGCCCGCGACCGCGGACGAAGCCGTGTTCACCCATGTGTTGCTGGCAAACCGCGCCGGGCAGGTCCGCTAGGCGCGATAGAGCTGGATCGCTGCTCCGTCTAGAGGTAAGCGTACCGGCATTTCTCATAGGCAGGGTATGGCTGCCGTGCTTACCCCAAGCCGCTCGGCGCGGTTCAGCGCCGTCCCGTGACCGCAATCAGCGGATCGCTTTTGGAGCCGTCGCGCAGCATCTCTGTGGTGATGTCGCGAAAGCCGGCGCGCTCGAAATAAAGGCTTACCAAGGCAGCATGTCCGTGGTCGTCGAGCGACCGCCAGATTGCGACCGCTTTGGTCGGAAAACAGCGATTGGAGAAGCTGACGACAAAGGGCGCGCCCGGTCGCAGAACTCGCAAGACCTCGGCGAATACCTCTAGGGGGCGCTCAAGATACTGGACACCGACACAGCACAGGGCGGCATCGCAGCTGTCGGCTTCAATCGGCAGGACAGGAGTACGGTTCAGGTTCTGGACGAAGCTTCGGCTCAGCCGGGGGTTGGCCTTCAGCTCTTCGGCGTTCATGCCATGGCCGATCACCTCGGCGAAGCGCATCTCCGGCGGCAGATGGCTGACCCAGCTCGACATAAGGTCCAGCACCACGCCTCTGTCCGGCAGGGTAGCTCGGTAATAGGCGGTAAGCGCCTGCGTCGCCGCCTCGTCGATGTGAGTGACCAATCTGGCGGTCCCGTAAAAGTGCGCGTCATCGCTCCCGTCGTCTTTCTGGAAAGCACGGGGCGGCAGCTCGGGCAGGCGGGTGCTCAGCCTTGCCATCGCGCGTCCTTTGGATGGCGGTCGTGGCATAGGGCACCCGCCGAACCATGGTGGCGAAAGGTCAGGAGCGCCGTCGGGGTCGGCGTCTTTCTCGCTTCGGCCGCGGACAGCGACCATGGGCGTTCTTTCATACAGCACCTCACATTCTCATGTTGCGAACTAAGATGTAAGCGACGACGACGCATCGCGCTTTCCGTGAGAACCATGTTCGTGAGTGCCACTTCGACTGCCAGACCGTTTGCCGTGACACAATCGCCGGGAGCGAAATTCAGTCCAGGAGATAATATGCCGCAGCCTCTAAGGTGGCGTGCAGCCGCGTGTTTGGCTTTCTCGTTATCCGCCCTTTGGACCGGGACCGCGCCGGCATCCGCCGAGAAGCGCCCCGTCGAGGTGCGCGACTCGATCGAGTCAGTCCGCTTTGGAACGCTGCTCGACGACTTCGGGGGCGTGCAGCCTCCGCTGTACTCGCCGAGCCGGGACCGTTTTGCGGTTCTGACCCGTAAGGGATTAGTCGACGCGAATGTGAACCGCTACACCGTGCTCCTGTTCGCGCGGCGCGACCTCCCCGGCAAGGCTGTCCCGCAAGCGCTGTTCCACCTCGACGCCGCCCGCGCCGGGCTGGCTGTGGACCAGCTGCGGTGGTCGTCCGACGGCCGGAGCCTGTTCTTTCTAGGGGCGAACGGGACCACAACTCGCCAGGTGTACGCCTTCGATCTCGCGGCCCGCAAGCTGCGCCGGCTCACCGCCGCGCCGGCCGACGTGGTCGCCTACGACGCGAGCCCGGACCGCTCCACGCTGGTCTATCTGACCCGGCCTCCTGTCGCGCCCCCGCCCGGCTCGGAGGCGGTGCTCGTCACCCACCAGAGCATCCCGGCGCTGCTTGGGGTCGAAGAGACCGGGGCGCTCCAGCACTTCCGCTTGTTCGCGCAACGGCGCGGCGCGGCGGCAAGGGAGATCGCGCTCGGCGAGGACGCGCAGCCGGAGAACGGCATTCACCTATCACCCGACGGCCGTTCCGCGGTGCTGTCGCTGCTCGCGGAGAACCGCCCGGCCTCGTGGAGCCGGTACGGCTTCGCGCCCTCCACCCGCTGGATCACCCGTTACATGCTCGTCGATCTCGCATCCGGCAAGGTCGCGCCCGCTCTCGACGCGCCCTCGGATACCTACACCCCCGAGGTGGCCTGGAGCGCCGACAGCGGTTCGGTGGTGCTGGGCGGCGCGTACCTACCCTTGGACGGCACGCCGGAGCGGCTCG
>CAXTUV010000420.1:0-3284 GCA_964247445.1 uncultured Acidobacteriaceae bacterium
TAACCTGAAGCTCGGTTCGCTTCAGGCAATCGCCTGCGCGGGGGAGTTGGGGAAGCTGAGGCCGAAGGGGAAGGTGCAGTAATAACGGGCAAGGAGTGATGCAGCCGAGAGTGGAAAATAAGGCACTCTATCAGCGTACAATCTACTCGCTATGAAGGGAGGCCGGAGATAAATGCAGCTTCGACGATCACGCCGACCGGAAGTGCCAGCGTTTTAGCGCAAAGCTTGCTGTCCACGTCTCCGGGTCGTCAAGTCCGTCTACCCGGTTCACACCCTTTTGCTACGCTGGAGAAATCGCTGCCCTTGTATAAAATTTTAGCTTTCAGCTCAGTCTTTCAAGCGCAGCTTCTGGATGAAGAGAAGGACTTGGTTGCTGACAAGTTCAGGGCGGTCCACCTGTATGTAGTGGCCGCTGCCTTCAGCTGTAACCTTGCGAGTGTCTTTTGAAAGCGTCCTCATGCTGTCCTGCTTCTGGTTCCATGCCCTATCCGCAATCCATCGAGAAATGATCAGAACCGGCACCTTACCGTAAGAATGTGTCCTCGCCGCCTCCTTTCCTGAACGATCAAAATTATCTTGTTCTCCGTTGTAAGCTCCTAAGTGTTCGCGGCAAACTCCTTCCATCCGGGGCAGCATGAGACCAAACCGATAGCCTGGAAAGCTGCCGGGGCATGCGCCGAGAAGATGTGTCAGCCCTAAGTCAAAAGCAATGCGCTCTAACTTGCGGACAAAAGCTTGTTGCGTCTCGGTATTCCGGTCGATGCTAAACTCTATCGGAATATAGCCGGAAGGGATGGAAGCATCCAAGAAAATAAGGCCGACGACATTTCCGGGTATAGGTTGGCATAGTCGCGAATATACAGGCCTGCAATGGAATGACCTACTAAAACGAGCGGACCTCGAAGACCTGCCGCGAGTAACAATCCATGTAACTCTGCAACGATGTGATCTGCATCACGGCGAGTATCGACAGCTTTGCTCCAACCGTAGCCGGCGCGGTCGTAAGAACAAACTCGGGTAGCTCTTGCTAGGATCGGCTGCACGCGACTCCAGATGAGAGCATCATTTCCCAGCCCTGCGTCCAGAAGTATAGTGGGTGAACCGAATCCTTCGCAGTCGAGGTGCATTCGATGACTGCCCACTAGATAGAATGCCCCGGGTGGAGCGGTACGATACGACCTTACTACGTCGATGCCATTATTGAGTGCCACAGTGGCGGCGGCAAGAGCGGTCAGAATCAGCAAAGCGCCGCCTGCTAGACGCAAGATCGAGTGGATGCCTTGCAATCGTAGATGAGACGCCATGGTATGACCTCGCCTAAGAAACTACTTGGGACTATAAGCTTGCCGATCCAGATCTGTATCGCAATTTCTCCTAGGGGTTCGTGCGGCGCGTGAAACGGCGAAAGTACCGCATCCTTAATGAATCCCAACCGTCGTCGGCTGTGCAGATCTTAATGTCAGACATCTACCAACCCGCTTAGATAAGAGCTCGATGCTGCTCGATCGCAAACCCATCCGTCATGCCCGCGATGTAGTCCGCGATAATTCTGGGGGCGGTCTCCTCGCCGGTTTCGATGCGGGTGCGGTAGGTGGCGGGCAGCAGGGATGGATTTGCGAGCCACGTTTCGAAGAGGTCGGTGACGATTGCTTCGGCGCGGGCGTGGTCGCGTTTGAGCGGGGATGAGCCGTACAGGTAGGTGTGGAGGTAGCGCTTGGCCGTGAGCCGCTCCGCTTCCATGGCCGGCGAAAAGCCGACCAAGCGGCGTCCGGCGCGGCGCACTCCTTCGAGCGAGTCGATTGCGGCTACACGTACGGCATCGACCGTAGCGTCGAGCAGGTCGCCGACCAGCGCGTTGAGCATGCGCTTGAGCGCCTCGTTGAACAACAAATGCGGGGCTGCGTGGGCGTGGGCGGCGGCCATCGGCGCGTAGAAGCGCTCGAACAGCGGGATCCTCGCGCGGGCGTGCGCGAGGTCGAGCAAGCCGGCTTCCACGCCGTCATCGAGGTCCGCCGTCAGATACGCGATTTCATCGGCGAGATCGATCAGCTGCGCTTCGAGCGGAGGCGCTTGGTCGAGCAGGTAGGTTGCGAGCTGCGGGTACTCGGCCGCCGTGTAGTCGCGGGAGTGCTTGATGATGCCCTCGCGGACGCCGAAGGTGAGGTTCAGGCCGGGGAAGCCGGCATAGCGTAGCTCAAAGTGCTCGACGATGCGCAAGGCATGGAGGTTGTGGTCGAAGCGCAAGCCGTGCCGGCGCAGGCAGGTGTCGAGCGCTCGCTCGCCCGCGTGGCCGAACGGCGGGTGGCCGATGTCGTGCACCAACGCGAGCGCTTCGGTCAGGTCCTGGTTCAGGCCGAGCGCGCCGGCCAGGGTGCGGGCAATCTGCGCGACTTCCATGGTGTGCGTCAGGCGCGAGCGGAAGTGGTCGGACGGCTCTCCGGCCTCGCCCGCGGCGGAGAAGACCTGCGTTTTGCCGGAGAGACGACGAAAGGCGCGCGCGTGGATGATGCGGGCGCGGTCGCGCTCGAATGGGGCGCGGTAGGCGTGCGCGGGCTCAGGGTGCTCGCGGGCGGCGAGCGGGTGGCAGGGGTCGGAAGGTACGGCACAGGCTGTGAGGGACGCCATGCTCCCTTAGAGGCGCGTGCGGGCGCAGGAGCATCCGCCTGCGGCCGCAATTGCTTCCACAAGTGGATGGCTCCCCCGTAACACCGGCACTGCAAAGGGCTTACTTAGGGGTGCTTAGTGCCCTTGCCGTCGTCCGCCGGAGTATCGCGGGCCAGCTTAACGCGGGCCGAATCAAGCTTTTTCTGCACCCGCTGGCCTTCGCCGGGTTCGGTATCGACCGGGTCAGTCTTCTGGAACAGCGCGAGCGACTCTTCCCACTGCGAGGCGGCTTGCTTCAGCCGATCGGTTTTCTCGTATAAATCGCCCAGGTGCTCATGCACGGTCGGGTCCTGCGCGCTGTGCTGGCTTGCCTTGATCAGATTGTTCTCAGCCAGGGCATACTGGCCCAGCTTGTAGTAGGCCCAGCCGAGCGAGTCGAGATTGGCGTAGCTTTGCGGGTCCAGCTTGACTGCTTTCTGGATTAGGGTCAGGGCTTCGTTCAACCGGATACCCCGGTCGGCGAGCAGATAGCCGTAATTATTCAGCACTCCCGAGTCGTTCGGGTTGAGCGCGAGCGCCTGCTTGTAGTCGTCCTCGGCGGCGTCATAGTGCTTCTGCCGATCCTCCAGAATGGCGCGGGCGGTCAGCACGGCGACTTTCTGGTCGGGTTTCGTGCTGAG
>CAXTUV010000421.1:0-3284 GCA_964247445.1 uncultured Acidobacteriaceae bacterium
CAGCTGCTCGGCGACCACCTGAGCACGATCCTCAAGTTTCGGAGACATGGAGGATATCCGCGTCGGCGACAGCTCGATTGCTTTCTCGCCCGAGCTGGTCGCGCAATTCAGGGGTTATATCGCCGGAGGTCCAAGCCACGCCGGAAGGGCCTGCTCCTCCACGACGACCAGCCTTCCGAACCAGCTACTCGTGAGAAACTTGCCAGCCGTCATCAGTAGCGATGAGCGTCGCCTTATCCACCTTGCCGCCGGAGATATCGTTTTGGATGGTCGGGAAGGCTGTCTTCATTTCGGTCGATTGCGCCCAGTCGGCAATGCCGGAAACCGTGTAGTGATAATCCACATTCGCCACCTGTGCGCCGTTTGAGTCGGCCGAAGTAGTGAAGTTGTCGACCGTGGTCACGGCGCGGTGGCCGAAGCAGAAATTGCCGCTGCCGGGCTCCTGCTGGTCGGGGGCCCACACGGAGCGGCCTTTCGACGAAAGATCATAATCATTGACCTGCTTCGAGCTAAAGATGAACTGCTTTTTCTGCGCCGTCGTCCGGGTCAGCAGGCCCGCGTCAGTTAAGGCGTCATAGCCGGTCGACTGGTCGGCCTTATTCGGGTCGGCCTCGACCGGAAACTTAACCGGCGTCGACCACACGCACTCCGGGTGGGCGTTGTAGTAGTTTCCGATGGCTTTGGAGAAATTGTCCTTGGTCGCCGCTTTCTTGTTCTGGCATCCAGCGAGCAGCACAGCGACCGCGATACACGCGCAGCTTGCGAATCGTCTTTGCATGGTGGTCTCCTTCGCCTTTCTGGGATGCAAGGCAGGCTATACTGAGGCGGCCTTTTAGGAGATACAGGAGACCAGCCGCGGCGTGAGCACGAATCCAGTTGGAAACCTCGGCGCATCCTCATTCTCCGTGGTCGTCGTGGTGCCCTGCTACAACGAGGCCCGGCGGCTGCGCTTGGAGGCGTTCGCGGCGTTTTTTTCGAACCCGGCGAGCGACAGTATTCAGCTGCTCTTCGTCAATGATGGAAGCCGCGACGCGACCCTCGCCGTGCTCCAGGCGATGCGGTCGCGCTACCCGGGCCGGGTGCGTGTGCTCGACAAGCAGCCGAACGCCGGCAAAGCCGAGGCGGTGCGTCACGGCATGCTGCACGCCTTAGGGCTTCCCGGGTGTGCGATCACGGGTTTTTGGGACGCTGACCTGGCCACACCGCTCGCGCAGATTCCCGACTTGATGCAGGTGCTTGCCGCCAATCCAGCATTCACCATGGTGTTCGGCGCGCGGGTGCGCCTTCTGGGCCGGCACATCCACCGCATGCCCATCCGCCACTACTTGGGGCGCATCTTCGCGACTGTGGCGTCTTCCATGCTGCGCCTGCCGATTTATGACACCCAGTGCGGTGCCAAGCTGTTCCGCGTGACCCCGGAACTGGCCGAGGTGCTGCGCGAACCGTTCCGGTCGCGGTGGATTTTCGACGTGGAGCTGCTGGCCCGCTTCATGGCCCGCCACCGCGGCGACCCGGAAGCGGTGCGCGGCGTGATCTACGAGTATCCGCTGCCCGAATGGACCGATGTAGCGGGGTCCAAGGTGGGGCCGCTGGATTTTTTCAAGGCGCTGGCGGAACTGGCGCGGATTCGAAAGCAGTATTTGGTGCGGTAAGGGGCTGCTATCACCAGGTTCGCCTGACTCCGAATGAGTCCATCGCGCGGTAGTTGCTGAGAAAACCAGGTCTTCCATCAGGGCTTGTGCCGCGATTCTGCGATCGAACGGATCCTTGTGCGCGCTTTCGAGGCTTCCCCCCAAGCAGGCTATGGCGGGTTGTGACTTCCAGCAGATCATAGTCTGCTTGCCGCACACGCGTTTCAAAATGCTCGAGAAACGGCGCGACGCCTTGAGAAACCTACACCAGCCCCAACCCCCAAAGCGCATGGAGGTGCAGCACCCCCAGCACGCGCCCGTCCGGGTCCGGCACCACGAGCGCGGTGATGCGGTGCTGTTCCATTTCGGCCAGGGCGCGGGCGGCCAGCTCATCGGGCGCGATCAGATGCGGCTCGGGGTGCAGGATTTCCGCGGCCGTGCGCTCCAAGGCGGCGCTGCCCGCGGCCAGCAAAAGCCGTCGCAGGTCGCCGTCGGTCACCACTCCTTTGAGGCAACCTGCATCGTCCAGCACCACCGTAAGCCCCAATCCTTTTCGGGTCATCTCGTCCATCACCTCGGCGAGCGAAGCTTGGAGGCGGACCGTCGGGATGCGCGGGCCGGTGTGCATCAGCTCGCGCACAGGGGCTAACTGCTTGCCCAGCCGGCCACCCGGATGCAGGCGCGCGAAGTCCTCCGCCCGAAAGCCTTTGCGCACTGAAACCGCGACGGCGAGCGCGTCGCCGAGCGCGAGCATGGTAGTGGTCGTTGTGGTGGGGGCGAGCGCGCAGGCGGGAGCCGGTGAGGACGCCCCGGCAAGCTCCGGCGCGGGGACCGAACAGTCCAGGGCCACATCGCTCGCGCGCGCCAGCGTCGAGCCCCGGTCGCAGCAGAAGGTGATCAGCGCGTCGCCCACGCGCTTCAGCGTGGCCAGGAGCCGCAGCAGCTCTTCGGTCTCGCCGCTCGCGGAAAGCGCCAGAACCACATCGCCCGGCGCGAGCATGCCGATGTCGCCGTGCACCGCTTCAGCCGGGTGCAGGAACAGGGCAGGGGTGCCGGTCGAGGAAAGCGTGGCGGCGATCTTCTGCGCGATCAGCCCGCTCTTGCCCATGCCGGTCAAGACCACGCGGCCGCCGCAGCCGCACAGAAGCGCAACCGCATGCTCAAAAGCTTCGGCCATGGATCCTTCCAGCCGGTCGGCAAGCGCGTACAGGGCTGCTGCTTCCTCCCGTACCAGTGCCGCGCCTTCGCTGACCGCCGAGCTCATCCCGTCCATCATCCCATCAAGTCGCCAAGGCGGACGTAGAATTGAGCTTGGGCGCAAAAAGGAGAGGCGATGCGGCGCGGGTCGATCATCATTATCGTGTTGGCGGCACTCGGATTGGTCGTGTGGGCGGGTGCGGTGAACTACCACTCACGGCGCAATGAAAAAGTCGGCGAGATGAAGCCGCAAGGCCAGCAGTTGGTGCTGACGCCCGAGGGCGGCACAGCCACGCCGAATCCAGCCGGCGAGGACACGGGCGCGCCGCCGAGCGTGCTGCTGGGCAAAATCGCGCCCCCATTCACCCTGACTGATACGCAAGGCAAGAAAGTGTCGCTGGCCGATTACAAGGGCCGACCGATTCTGGTGAACTTTTGGGCGACCTGGTGCGGTCC
>CAXTUV010000422.1:0-3279 GCA_964247445.1 uncultured Acidobacteriaceae bacterium
GGCGTTTTGACGCCACCGGAACGAGCGACTCCTCACTTTATGAATATCGGCGCCACCATCCGTGATTTCCGTTCGCAGCGAGGCCTCTCGCAGGGCGACATTGAGAAGCGCACCGGCCTGCTTCGCTGCTACCTGTCCCGAGTGGAAAACGGGCACACAGTTCCCTCGCTCGACACCCTAGGCAAAATCGCGGGAGCGCTTGACATCCCGCTCGCGCAATTCTTTGCCGACCCCGCCGCGCCGCGCGAGCTGCCGGCGCAGAAAATATCGGACGACGAGCTTCGGTTTTTGTCGCAAATCCGCCGCTACTCTTCCAGCTTGAACGAAAGCGATAAGAAGCTGCTGCTGGCGATGGTGCGCAAGTTTGCGAATGTCGCCGCTCCTGCCTCGGCCTCACTTTAGGCACTTTTCTCAAGCTGCAGTCTCCAGAATCGGTCTCCGCGGCTTTCCTGGTGGAAAGCTGCGAGAGATCTACAGCTTAAGTCTCCCATCCGAAGAAAATCGTTCAGTCCCGTGATGCACTCTCTCAGCCGGCAACGGCCGAATTTAGTGCGTCAGCGTGAAACTGTTTCTGTCCTTTGCCCGGTATCGTCGGCGGGTCAGCGCCCGCAGCAGCTTTCCCAACTGTAGAAAGTTCAGCAGGAAAAAAGCCCACGCAAGCGGCGTCGGCTTGCCCACCGTGCAAAACTCATGGAGCAGAATACGCAGCATCCGGCGCGATACCGCTTCCTGCGCTCTTGCCTTCCCTAACACCTGAATCGCGATAAAGAACGCGTAGGTTTCAGGCGTAAAACTCGCACACCTGCCCTGCGCCCACTTCAGGCTTGCCGTCCAGTGCGTCCGCCCGCTGATGCTGCCGGCCGTGTTATGCATCCGGTACCGGGTCAGCGGCTGGTCAATCGAAATCAGGCGAACCTTTGAGGCTTCGGCTTCGAGCAGCCAGTCCCAGTCCTGATGCTGCTCGAGGGTCTCATCCATCGGCAGCCGCAGCAGCAGCGTTCGCGGCGCAAACAGGCATGAGGTCTGCAGAAACGCGCGCTTGGCCCGCCACTCCCGGGCGAACAGGTAGCTCGCCCAGGCCTCTCCCGCGTGGAGAAAGCGCCGCGGCCATTGCTCCTCGCATCCTTCGCCCTCCACAAGCGCCGCGCAGGCCAAGATGAAGTGGTCATCCGGCTCGGCGCTCGCACGCTCCACCTCCGCGGCGATCTTGCCCGGCATAAACACATCATCGTCATCCAGCAGCGCTATATAGGTGCCCTCAGCCGCGGTGATGCCCAGGTTGCGTGCCGCCGCCGCGCCTTTCGGCATCGCCTGCGTCAGCACACGCATGCGCGGCTCGCCCAGCTGTTCCAGCTCCCGTCGCGTGAGCTCATCCGCTCCATCCTGTACCACCAGGATCTCAAGCGCCGTGTAACTTTGCGCCTGCACGCTTGCCACAGCCCGCATCAGCGAGCTTCTCCCGATCGTCGGAATGACCACGCTTACCAGCGGCTTACATGGGGCTGCGGTCATGCGCGTCCCTCACCCTGCGGCAAGGCGCCGCGCTGCTCTGCAAGCGGCTCCTCAGACAGCTTCTTACCCGCACGTCGACCTTCTCGGTGCGCTGCCAACAGATATGCGGCCGCCATCATCATGGCCAGCGACGCCTCTGTCGCGATGCTCGAGGCCGCCGCGCCCTTCCACGCAAACCGCGGAATCAGATAGAAATTCAAGCCCACATTGAACAAAGCAGCTCCTATCTGGATGGAGCTACGGTACCACTGCGCCCCAAGGGCCGTCAGGGCATTGCCGGCGGCATAGTGCAGGCATCGGATCATGGGGATAAAGCTCAAATACCCGAGCACTTGCCCCGCCGCGCCGTACCCGCGTCCGAGCAGCAGGCCCGCCTTCCCATGCAGGAAAAGCACCGCGATCCCCGCCGGTATCGCATACGCGAGGGAAGGCAGGAGCACGCGCAGCATCACAGCCCGCACAGGGTACAGGCCCTGTTTGCCCGCTTCGAAAAAGCGCGGCATCGCCGCCAGATTCAGCGCCCGCAGCGGCGCGGTCAGCACCTCAATCAACCGGTACGCCGCCCCGTAGAACCCCGCTTCCACCACAAAGCCGTCCGCGGCCAGAAAGGTCTTGTCGATGTCGTTGTAGATATAAAAGGAAGCGCCGCCGACCGAGTAAGACAGGCCTTCGCCCAGGGTTTCGCTTGCAAAACGCCCGTCGCGGCCCGGTCCGAGATTTCGCCGTACCACGTACAGGGCAGCCGCGGACACCCCCAGCGACCACGCAAAGTACCAGCAACTCCACTTTTCCACCGTGATCTTGTGTTTCGCGTGGAGCACTTCCAGGCCCGCGCACACCACCGCAAGCAGCTTCGCCAGGTTCGGCAGCAGTGTGATCCGGCTCGCCACGCGAAACCGGCGCGCCGCCTGAAACGCCTGACTCGCCAGCTCCACAAGCTTGTTCGCCACAAGATCGGCCAACACAATCGCAGGCAAAATCGCAAACAGCGCCGGCCTGCGCAGCACCGCAGGCCCCATCAGCAGCGCGACAGCTCCCCACAGCGCGCAGCCCCAAAGGCTTGTGCGCAACGCGGATCCCCAAGCCGGGGCAAACTCCCCGCCCTCGGCAAGCCTGCGGATCAGAATGGTCCCCTGGCCAAAAGTCGCGAACTGCGCCACAATCGCGACCAACGCCGTCACCCCGACGAAGATGCCGTACTCGTGGGGTGCCAGCACCCGCACCAGCAGCAGAAAAAAGCCGGCCTGCATCCCGACTGCAGCCACCTGCGAGGCGATCATCCATGACGCATCGCGTTTGAGCGAGCTGTTCACCGGTTCCTGCGTCCTTTCGCCGGCAACCGGCTTGTCTCTGAGCTGGTGTCCCCCTTAGTACACGGCAAAGAACGAACGCACCCCCACGCACAGCAGCACGAGCACGAGCGCGCCCCCGCCGAGCGACAGCAGCCGCCTACGCCGGAACAGCTCCGGCGGCGCGCCCAGCTTGGGCACCAGCGGCAACGCCAGCAGTAGGCCGGCCAGAAATCCCCCAAGGTGGGCTGAGTTGTCGAAGTGCACACCCCAGTGCCCCACATTGACCCCAAAGGCCAGCACGAAATTGAGCACGGCGAACGAAATCACGTTTCTCCGCAGCCCTTTGCGTTCAGCCTCCGGCAGCGGCAGGTAGGGCGAGCGCAGCAGCACGATCAAAATACCGGGAAGCCGGAAGATCTCTCCGGATGCGCCCGCGCCGATCGCAGCCTCATTGCCGCTCAGCCCCGGCCGCGAG
>CAXTUV010000423.1:0-3264 GCA_964247445.1 uncultured Acidobacteriaceae bacterium
GTATCGTGGAAGCCGTTGACGAACTCGAAACCGAGCGCGATCACGAGCGCTAAACCGAGCAGCACGTAGGGCCACACGGTCGGCTGGGGCGAGCTTGCCAGGTCATGGATGATCTGCCCGGCGGCATAGCCGAGGCCACCCAGCAGAACCACGCCGAAGATGACCAGGCCCGCCCTGCCGGGGCCTTTGTCCATCTTTTCGCTTAACGCCGTATTCGCGGCTGGCGGTCTGTACCCGCTGCTTCTGGGAATATGAATGGATTCTTTACTCATGTGCGCCCTCGCGTGCGTCTCTCCTGACGCTAGCAGCGGAACTTCCTCGGCCGCATCAATACAAGCTGGGCGCAGATGAATATCTTGTGAATTTGGCGGATCAGCGCCAGTCCGCATCGACTGCCGCGCGCGCCGTTTCTTCCGTCAGCGCCTCAAAGCCTTCGCCTTTCTTCACGTACACCTCGGCGAAGTTCGTATCCTGGCGCAGCAGCACGGCCCCGAGCCGGACCATCTCCAAGAGTGCTAAGAACATGGCAACCAGCGCGCGTTCCGAGCGGGTATGCGAGAGAAGACGGCTCAGGGTCACGGGCGCGTCTTCCAGCAGCAGCCTGCGCCGCAGCGCGTCGATGCTTGCGGCTACCGTCGCCCGGTCTTCCTCCACGTCGAGCACGGGCCGGGTCCGCAGGCGCTCCATCACGTCACGGAAGACGCGCACTAAGTCCGGCACGTCCGCAGTAATTTCAGCTTCCAGGCTGGTTTCACTCAGCAACGCGCGCAGCTGCGGACGGGTCCAGGTAGCGGCCTCGATCTGCTGCTTTTGGTGGAGCATCGCGGCGGCCTGCTTGAACCGCTCGTGCTCGAGCAAGCGCGTGACCAGCTCGTGCCGCGGATCTTCCTCCATGCCCTCCGCGCCCTCGGCCGGCTCGCGCGGCAGGAGCATCCGGCTCTTGATGTGGATCAGGAGAGCCGCCGTGTAGACGAACTCGCCCGCCGCGTCCACATCCTCGGCCTTGAGCCGCTCCACATAGTGAAGGAACTGCGAGGTGATGCGCGCGATGGGAATGTCCCGGATGTCGATGTCCTGCTTGCGGATGAGGTCGAGCAGCAGGTCGAACGGGCCGTCGTAGACGCGGCCGACGGTGACGGTGAAGGGAAAGTCGCTCGTTTTCGTCGGGCGGGTGGGCTTGAGTACCGAACCGGTTTCGGATCCAGCCGATTGAGACTGGTTGCCTAATCTGGAGTCTGTAGACAAACTCATCGTTCGAAATCCGAGACAACCGTGGTGCCTGCTTCGCGAGCTTTGGCCTCGAAATGATCTTCTAGTGACTCGAGCCCGACGGCATCACGTACCCGCTGCATCGTCTTTTCAGCAGCAGCAGCGGCCTTTTTGCTACCAGCCCCTAATATTGCCATGATTGAATCAGGCTGCTCACTCTTTAATCGCCTCTCCTGCATAGGCACGAGTTCCTGTACTACTGCATCCGCCAGCCAACTCTTGCACTCAATGCAGCCGATGCCAGCAGTTTTACAGCCTTCGCTCGCTTTTAGCTGAATTTCTTCAGATGAAAATACTTTGTGTAGATCGAAGACCGGGCACCGTTCCGGCGTACCGGAATCGGAGCGCCGGCGGCGGTCCGGATCGGTGACCATGGTCCTGAGCTTATTGCGGATTTCCGGTTCTGGGTCGGCAAGCAGGATGTAGTTGTTATAGCTCTTGGACATCTTGCGACCGTCGGTGCCGGGGAGCTTCGGAGTAGGAGTAAGTAAGACCTGTGGTTCTGCCAAGAGAGCTCGAACTTGACCTTCGACAACAGGGTGGGATATGTGCATTCCCATACCTTGTCGAATTTTGCGTTTCAAGTAAGATTTCATGCCATACAAAGAGTTGAATCGCCGGGCAATCTCACGCGTGATCTCTACGTGAGCAACTTGATCTACACCAACAGGAACATACAACGAGGTTCCAGGCTGGCTATAGAGCAGGATATCGGCCGATTGCAGTAGCGGATACCCAAGAAAGCCGTATGTAGCTAGATCCTTCTCTTGTAAGTTTTCCATCTGATCTTTATAAGTCGGTACCCGCTCCAACCAGCTCAGCGGCGTAATCATTGCGAGGGCAAGATTTAGTTCAGCATGTTGAGGAACGCAGCTTTGCACAAATATTGTGCACTTCTTAGGATCAAGCCCAGCAGCAAGCCAGTCCAGCACCATCTCCACAACATTAGCTACGATGTTGTCAGCTTCGGCATAGTCCGTTGTAAGCGCGTGCCAATCCGCTACAAAGAAGAAGCATTCATAAGCAGGCTCGCTCGTAACTGGATCAAGTTCATTTTGTAAATTCACCCAATTCTTAAGCGCACCCATATAGTTCCCAAGGTGGAGCTTGCCCGTGGGGCGCATGCCGGAAAGCACCCGGCGGCGGGGGATGGCGTCTGATGAACTCATCACCCAAAAGCCTACCGCAAGCCGCGCGCTTACACCGAGAGCAGGACGTGATTGATCAACGCCAGCGCGGGCGCGACGAACAGGTTCACCAGCCGGCCGCCGAACACAAACATCAAGATCAACGAAAAAATCCCTAGTTGGTCGTATACCGCGAGCATGCGCGTCGGCAGCAGGTGCCGGATCAGGTGCGAGCCGTCGAGCGGCGGCAAGGGCAGCAGGTTAAAAAACGCCAGAAACAGATTGAGCGTCAGCCCCATGTAAAGCAGCAGCACCGCCGGGAACACCCCGGTCCCGATCAGCGAGGGGTCGAAGCCGCCGAAGGCGAGCCCGCGCACCAGCCCCCCCGCGACGGGCGAGCTTTTCGCAAGCGCGACCAGCGCGATCGTGCACACGATGGAAATCAAGAGGTTGCTCGCCGGGCCGGCGAGCGTGGTCAGCACATCGCCGCGTACGTACTTGGTGAAGTTGCGCGCGTTCACGGGCGTCGGCCGCGCCCAGCCGATCAGGAAGCGCCCGCCGTACGGCCCGGCGAACAGCATCAGCAAGGGCAGCAGGATCGTCCCGATGGGGTCGATGTGTTTGGCCGGGTTCAGCGTTACCCGGCCCAGCATCCGCGCGGTCTGGTCGCCCAGCCGCGAAGCCGTCCAAGCGTGCGCCGCCTCATGCAGCGACAGTGAAAAAAGCAGCAGAACAAACTCAAAGATTTTAAGAACGATTTCCTGCTGCGACATGGGGACCCGATCTCCATGGTACCAAGGCGGCAAGCATTCCTCACCAACCACACCAAGGAGCACTCCCAATGGCCCTGCAATAGTTGGCCGGAGAA
>CAXTUV010000424.1:0-3256 GCA_964247445.1 uncultured Acidobacteriaceae bacterium
GCACATGAATACCCCCGGGATAATTCGCGATCTGCGCGGAAGCGCCGGGTGCGCTGTGGATGTAGTAGCCGGACTCGGTGTTCCATAGCGGCTTGGAAGATAGATTGTTCGCGGCGAGCAGGGCATGGAGCGCTTTTGCCGTCCCGATGACGCCTTCCGGATGGATCATTGGATCACTGAGATTGTCGTAGAAGTGAAATCCGAGTGCATCGAAAGCCGAGCCGCCGCCGGCGGAAAGAAAAGTCCCTAGATACTCAACGCCTTTCGATGGCGAAGGCGAGGGCGAAATGACCGTATTGCGCGGGTCCACTTCCTTCAGCACCCGGTAAGCGGCTTGACTTAGGGCCACGAGCGCGGGAATGTCGCCCGAAAAGGAATCCTTTTGGTTCGGCTCGTTCCAAAGCTCATAGGTGAGGACCTTGCCGCGATAGCGGGTCGCGACGGCGCGAACATACTGTTCCCAGTCGGCGGAGTCACGAGCCTCAGCGCGGCTGCCGGCCGGCTGCCAAGGGTAGGGGTTTGCTTCGGTGGGTCGCGCCGAGGCCCAAGTCGGGGGCGACTCCAGAACGAGGTCGATCTCCGAATGGTGCTGCTGCGCGCGTGCAACATCCGCATCTAGATGCGTGAAGTCCCATGCGCCCTTGGTCGGCTCAAGGTGGTACCAGGCTGCATCGAACAGCCGCACTTCGGGCGCGTCGAGCGTGGGCCAGGGATGGCTCCAAGCCGCCCCGGCTAGGTTCACGGCAAAGTAGCTACGGGGTACCACTGTTGCGGCGACGGTTGAATCAACCGGAAAATCCTTGGCTTGGCCTTGTGCATTCGCCAACGGCAGGATGAGAAAGGCAAGTAAATGTAACGAACTATGCGGCTGCAATCGTCTTCTCCATGGACGCCATCTTCCAGTAAGGCGCGGCCAATCGTTTCGCCGGGAGCTTTCTTGCGGAAATCCCGATAAAGACAAGAAGAAAGATCGCGCCCGAACGGGAAATGGGGTTGGTAAGAACCGGCTCCCCAAACGAAAGCACCATGAGTTGCAGAAAGACAACAAACAAGAACGCATCTTTCCGGCTATGGAGGGAACGCCGGCCACCGCGAAAGAGAGTACGGACATAAAGGGTGAGGACGACGGCGCCGGCGAGGAGCCCGCCTGACACGGCGGCTTGGAGCATCTCATTATGGCAGTGCGGAGGAATCCAATGCGCAAACCGCCACTGCTCCCGTAAGGCATTTTTGACGCCGTTCACGTAGCCGTAGCCGATCCAAGGGCGAAGGGCAAGCGCCTGCATGGCTGCCTGCCATACATAGGTCCGCTCAGACAGTGTGGTGATGTTGCTTAGCCCGTGGCCTCGCCCGGCATAGGCAAGAACGCGCTCATGAAAGATTGCGGCCATGCCGGCTGAAAATCCTAGCAGGGCAATGCCGCCGGCGCGCCAGGGCACGGGTGGTGTCAGATTCTACATTTTTTAGATAAACGTCATTAGAATCGCGGCTTCCTGCGCTCGCGGTTAAGTAAGAAATAGAGTGAGCCCAGCGAAGGCACAGCCGCCCCATTTGCGCCAGCTCGTGGAAAAAAGCAGGCAGTAAAAAAACGCAATTTCGGAGTATAAGCCGAGCCCGATTGGGTGGATCAGCAAACCGCCGAGTCGCTTCGCGGTTTCCGCGCCGTCCATCGGGTCGCCGTACACTTGCGAGGGCCAAAGGGGCAGCACGGTCCACACCAGAAGAATATTCGTCCAGCACACTGTGCCCATCACCCGCACGATCATGTCCGTGCTCGTGGCTTCCGGTTCGCGCGAGTAAAGCGAGAGCAGTAGCAGAAATGCCGTGACCCACTCTCCCAACCGGTACGCACCGACAAACAGATCGGTATGCGAGCCGGGGGCAAGCCTATTTGCGGGGGTGAGCAGCGTTGCAACGGAGAGCAACGTCAAAAGGCAGAGCCATAAGGGGGCGTCGAAGCGTACGGGCCGGATCATCAACGGCTTCCGCGTGAGCACGTGCATGCTCAAGAGCGCATAGGCAATCAAGGCTGAAAGCGCAATTGCCCCGATGGAAGAAGCATTGAACAATCCGGCATTGTGCGTCAGCCCTGAACTATCGAACTTGACCACGTTAGGCACGCCGACCGCGCAGGCCACGGTAAGCCAATAGCGCACGGGATGGCGGGCTCGGGTGGTCGCGGGTGCAAGCGTTTCCATCATCGGCTCAGCGAACGGAGTAGATAAGCGCCGAGGAAGCGGACGATGCGATGCCGGCGGAGAGCACTGTTTTCAACTTACTCACGGGAACATAAAGGATGTCCCCGTCCTGAAGCTTCGGCGGCGCTTCCCGGCCCTCCGTCCACTTGCGATACGCAACAGGGAGGGTTTGAACCGAGCCGTCGCGCGACTTGCGCACGATCCGCATCGAGCCGATTGCCGCCTCATGGGTCGTCCCGGAAGCAACTGAGATCGCGCCCGCGACGTCCAGCGTTCCGTCCTCTTGAAGCAGATAGCCGCCGGGACGGTTCACGCCGCCGAGGACGTACACAATACCCGCGCGCGGAACCAGGACCGTGTCGCCGGGCTCGATTTCTGTAGTGTGATCCGCATTGGAGCCTTGCCTCCGGTCGTAGTGGACGGATTGCTTGATTACTCCGGTGCTGCTCGGATGGGAAACCTCAACAATGTTCCCCGCCAACTGCGATTCGCCTCCGGCCATGGCAAGCACATCGTCGAGCGAGTGCGGCGCTAGAAGTGAAAGCCGGCCTGGGGACTGCACCTCCCCAAGAATAGTGATGCTGGTCCCGGAATACTGAACCACATCGAGATTAATGCGGGGGTGGAGCAGGATGCCGGAACTCAACAGCTTTTCGGAGACACGCTCGCGCGCTTCAGGAAGGGTGAGCCCGGCCAAATGGGCTTTGCCTGCCAGCGGCACTTCCACATCGCCCGCGCTGTCGACCCGTAGCTCACTGGAGATTTCCGGCATGTCGTACACCTGCAAATCCAGCAGAAAGCCCGGCGCGAGCAGCAGCTTTGCGAAATCCTCAGGAACCAGCGCGGTGGTGCTTGTAGGGCTGTTGCGCGCGGCGGCCCGGGTTTGGGCGTTGCCGGCGGGGGCGACCGGGGAGTACTCGCGCGTCAGCGGCTCTACCTGCGCATGAGCCGCACCGGCACATGACAAGACCAGAACGAGGGCGAACTTCAAATGTCTAGGCATGGAGAGTCCTCTCCTGAAAGGCATCCGCCGTGCCGGGATGGGTAGGCGCATACCG
>CAXTUV010000425.1:0-3243 GCA_964247445.1 uncultured Acidobacteriaceae bacterium
CTGACCCTCACCGCGCTTGAAAAAAGCCGCTTGGCGAACGAAGTAGTCGTCGCGCGTGATGGAGCCGAGGCTGCCGACTACCTGTTCCGCCGCGGCCCGTTCGCGGCCCGGCCGGGCGGGAACCCGGCCGTGGTGCTGCTCGACCTTAAGCTGCCGAAGATCGACGGGCTGGAGCTGCTTAAGATGGTGCGCGAGGACGATGCCATCGGTCGGACGCCGATCGTGCTGCTCACCTCTTCTCGCGAAGAGCGCGACGTGATCACCGGCTACAAGCTCGGAGTGAACGCGTACGTCGTGAAGCCGGTGGCCTTCGCCGCATTCATGCAGGCCATTCAGGATCTCGGCGTGTTCTGGGCTGTTGTCAACGAACCGCCTCCAGGAAGCGCGCGGGTGGTCCGCAATGGTTGACTACGGCCTGAAGCGCCCCATCCGCATCCTGATGCTTGAGGATTCCGCGCTCGACGCCGAACTCGCGATCGCGCGGCTGCGCAAAGCCGACCTCGCGCCCGAGGTGGTGCTGGCCCGCACGCGGCTTGAGTTTGAGCAGGCCGTGGAAGCGGACGCGGTGGATCTGATCCTGGCCGACTACGCGCTGCCTGACTTCGATGGAATCACCGCGCTGGCTCTTGTGCGGGACAAACTGCCCGCTTGCCCGTTCATTTTCATCTCCGGCCGTGTCGGGGAAGAAACAGCGATCGATACCCTACAGCGCGGTGCCACCGATTACGTGCTTAAGCACCGCCTGGAACGGCTGGTGCCTGCGGTGTTGCGCGCCCTGCGCGAGGCCGAGGAGCATGCCACACGCGTCGAAGCCGAGCGTAACTATCGGCAGTCGGAAACGCGCTTCCGCAATGTACTTGAAGCGGTTCCGCAAATGATCTGGCTCGCTGAGCCGAACGGCCGGTAGATCTACACCAACCAAACATGGCGCGACTACGCCCCGGCCGGCGTCGAGCACTGGTTGGATCCGTCCTTGCTGCACCCCGATGACTGTCCCGCCCTGCTGGAAACCTGGCATCACGCGGTTGAAACGCACGAGCCTTTCACGCAGGAAGCGCGCTTCCTGCGCCGCAACGATCGGGCACCGCGCTGGCACCTGCTCCGGCTCACACCGATCTCGGAAGGGGACGGCGCGCCGCAATGGCTGGGAGCGGCCACCGATGTCCAGGATCAAAAACGCAATGAGGAAGCGCTCCGCACAGCGGAAAAGCTGTCCGTGACCGGACGCATGGCCGCCGCCATCGCGCACGAGATCAACAACCCGCTTGAGTCGCTCACGAACCTGCTTTTCCTGGTTCGCTTGGAGGCCGAAGGCAACGGCCGCGCGATGACCTACCTGGACATGGCGGAGAATGAACTCGAACGCATCTCCTCGATCACCAAGCAAACGCTGCAGTTTTATCGCGACCCCGTACAGCCGGTGGCCATGCAAGCGCGCGAAATCCTCGATGAAGTGCTGCGGTTGTTTTCCTCCCGGCTTGCGACCAAGCACATTCAAACCAGCCTGCGCGCAGACTCCGGAACGGTTTTTGAAGCGGTCAAGGGTGAAATTCGCCAGGTCCTCATCAATCTGATTAACAATGCAATCGACGCAGTACCCACGCAGGGCCGCATCGACATTGAGGCCAAGCCCGCCAAGCAAGCCGGTGTGCCCGCCGTGGAGCTGCTGGTGCATGACAACGGCTCAGGCATCAGCCCGGAACAGGCCGAACAGTTGTTTACCCCGTTCTTCTCGACCAAGGGGGCGCATGGAACCGGCCTCGGCCTATGGGTCTCGAAGAGTATCGTCGAGAAGCATGCGGGCACGCTTGAATTGGCGAGCTTCGGCACGGAAGGTACGCGTCGCACAACCGCAAGGCTGGTTCTGCCGGTAGAGGCCGCCCCGCAGCTTCGCGGTCCTGCTGCCACCACGCCCTGAAAGCTTTACTCGGCGAGAAGCGCAGCTACCGCGTTTTGTAGATTCGCGGCGATCTCCCCGGGTTCTCCCCGCGCGTCCATGGGTGTTCCAAGGCGGACACTGTTTCCGTTCGGGGAAACAACCAGAGCCGCCGGAAGCACGGCTACAAACGCTTCTCGCGCCAAGATGCCGATGCCGGGCCGAAACCGCAGCGGCTCACCTTCCTGCGCGCGTCGTCCTTCGGGGAAGACCAGCACGGAGCAGCCCTGGTCCAGCAGGCTCCCGGCGAAGCGAAAGCTGTCGCGGAAGCCGCTGGTGCGCGGCAGCGGAAAAACCCCGAACAGCAGGCGTACAAACGGCATGGCAAGCGGACCCCACCAGCGGCGCTCGCGCGCTGCTTCAGGAGGCAGCGCGCAGCGGTTCCAGCTGTTCTCCCAGCCCAGCAGCAACTCGCCCGACATGGCAACCCCAAGCCGCGAGCGAACAGGGAAGGGAAGCGCTGTTTGCAACAGGGCGAGATCAACTGCCGTGCGGTGATTGCTGATGACCAAAAACGGGCCGCCGGCGATGGCGGCGTGTTTAACCCGGGGCCGGGCAAAGACAAACATCATGGGGCGCGCGAACAACTCTGTGAACGCAATCCGGAACCAGCGCGCGGCGGGCGAAAACGGCCACTTTGGGTAGCAGTGCGCCGGTTCGCGCTTCTTGACTGAGGTGGTCCCGGTCGGGCCTGGCTTTCTGGAAAAAACGGCCGGGGTCGGATTTCGCGCCATGGAAGCGCGCTTCCGCGCGGGCGCACCGCTGCTCGTCCCGAGCGCGGCGCGCAGCTGGCCCAGGGTTTGCACCTGGCTCAAGGCGTCATCGGCCGAGTCGAGTGCCGCAGCCAGCGCGACACGGCCCATGCTGTCCAGCCCCCAATCCTCATGGAGCCGCGCTCCATCCTCGCTCGGCCCGGGCCGCAGCCCAAGCGAAAGCAGGAGGCTGACCGCCGGGTCGGCGTCGCTGATGGGTTGGTCGTTCGCGGCTTGCGCGCGCGCCCATGCCTCCACCTCCGCGCGGCGCACCTTGCCTGAAGCCGTTCGAGGCAGGCGCGCCTCGGGCCATACCCAAGTTCGGCGCATCTGCTGGTGCGGTACGAGCGTTTCGTTCGCGCGGTCTACCCCCGCCGGCGCGCCCACGATGACAGCCGCGGGTTCCTCACCGCCGCCGATGCCCGGCACCGCCACCGCGACCGCCTCCGCGATGTCCGGCTCACGCTCCAGTGCTTCTTCTAAGTCCTGCAAATAGACGTTCAGCCCAGCCGCGGTGACGAGCCGCTGCCCGGTCCGCCCCCGAAAGCGCAAACG
>CAXTUV010000426.1:0-3207 GCA_964247445.1 uncultured Acidobacteriaceae bacterium
AGGGCGGCCGCAAAGAAGTTGTAGTCCGTCGGCGCGCCGGGGGCAGCCTGAATCAGTGAGATAAAGCCGGTCTGGCTTTGCCGCGTGCGGGAGTAGTTGGCCGTCCCGCCGATCTGGGGCAGCGCGGCCGAGCGGGCGATTTTCTTCTCTGTGCGGGCTTGTTCCACGCGCTCGGCCGCGGCGCGCAGGTCGAGGTTTTGCTTCGCAAGCCGGCGAATGAGCGAGGACAGCTCCCCATCGTGAAAGCTGTCCCACCAACTCAGGTCGACCGCGCCGCCGAAGGTCGGGCTCGGGACGTCCGCGGGCTGCGGCGCGAACGCGGGCGGGCTTTGGACCTTGGGCGGCGTGTAGCGCGGGCCGACGGTGCATCCGGCAAGAAAGCAAAGGGCGAGCGCGCGCAAGAACTTCATCGCGCGGTCACCGGCGGCGCGGACACGCCGTGGCGAGTTTGTTCATCGACCACCGGCGCAAGCCCCGTGTCGATGTAAGTTTCCACGTTCAGCCCGACGCGCAGCAACCCGGCAAGCGGCTGCCCAGGGTCGACCAGGATCTTAACCGTGAGCCGCTGCACGATTTTCGTGAAGTTGCCGGTCGCGTTCTCGGGCGGAATGGCTGAAAACGTCGCGCCGGTAGCGGGCGCGAGCGAGTCCACACGGCCGTTCAGATCGATGTTGTAGGCGTCCACATGAATACGCACGTGCTGGCCGGGCAATACGTGCGTGAGCGCGACCTCGCGGTAGTTCGCTTCGATATACACCTGACTGAGCGGGACAACGCTCATCACCGGGCTCCCGGCCGCGATGTAATCGCCGATCTGCACGGTGCGCTGGCCTACGGTGCCGTCAAGCGCAGCGGTCACGCGTGTGTAGCTCAGGTTGAGCCGCGCTTGCCGGAGCATGGCTTCGTCGCTGCGCACCTGGGCGCGGGCGGCCGCTTGTTCCGCTTGGAGGCACCTGGTTTGCTGCCGCGCGGCCAATAAACTCGCCTGAGCGCCGGCAAGGTCGGCCTGCGCTTCCTTGAGCGTTGCTTCGGCCTGCTGCCGGTTTTGCACGGTGCCCGCGCCGGTTTGGGCCAGGTTTGCGTAGCGGCGCAGGTTCTGCTCGGCAAGCGTGATGCGCGCTTGGGCTGAAGGTACGGCGGCCGCGGCTTGCCCAATGAGGGCGGGCTGCCGGCTGAGGTTGGCCGCCGCCGTGGTGATCCGCGCGCGGTCGCGCTGGAGGGTGGCTTCGGCGTTTGCGACGGATGCCTCCGCGTCACGCGGATCAAGCTCCAGCAGCACCTGCCCGGCGCGCACGGGTTGGTTGTCGTCGACCGGCACCCGGACCACCTGCCCCGCAATGCGCGGCGCGACCGTGGTGTAGTGCCCGGCGACGCGGGCGTCCGTCGTTTCGGCAATTGGACGAGGCTTGTAAAGTCGAATCAAAACTAGTGCGATAAAGCCGAGAATGATAGCCCCGCCCACAAACCACGGCCACAGCGGTTTGCGCTTCTTCGGCTTCGGCTTGGGTTTCGGCGGCGTGAGCGGCGCTTGGGGCGGCATTTGTTCAGCCATCGCATGCGCCTACTGCTTGGCCAGCGCGATGCGCGGCGGGTAGGTGCGCTCAGTCAAAACCCACAGCACCACCATGAGCAGCACGGCAATGCCGCCGATGACAAGGAACTGGTCGGAAAAGGTGAGCACGGCGGTTTGCTGCTGCGCCACCCCGTTCAGTTCCCTTAAGCTCATGCCGCCGCGCGGCGCGCCCGATGGGAGCAGCGGCGCGGGGTACAGGCCGGGCGCGCCCCGGCCTTGGATCAGCCGAAAGCGCTCCAGCCCGAGCTGATCCGTGATGCGGTCAGAATGCAGATGCCCGCGCAGCCGCGTGACCAGGGTCAGCAGCCATGTGCCGGCCGCTTCCGCGACCACGCGCGGCGTGTTGACGAGCGCAGTGGCTAGGGGGCCTTCCTCGGGCTTCACGACGTTTGTCGAAAACATAAGCAGCGGCATCACCACCGCGGCCTCGCCGACGGCTTGAAAGCCCTGCCATAGGTAAAACTGCGCCCGATTCCAGTCTGAGTCGAGGTACGAGTCGCCGATGCACGCCGTGAGGATGCAGAGAAGGCCGACGAAGCTGACCCAGCGCGCGTCCACCCACTCCAGGTTGAGCAGCACCGCCATCAGCGGCAGCAGCAGGAGCTGCGATAGCGCGATCTCGGTCGTGATGAGCTGCGCGTCGAGCGGACGGTAGCCCTGCACCTGTTGGAGATAGGCGTTGGGAATGGTGGAGGAGGACACACTGCTAATGACGAAGGTGCCGAGCGCGACCGAGCCGTACGCGAAGTTGCGGCGGCCCAGCAGCTGCAGCTTCAAAAGCGGCAGCGGATGAAACCATTCGTTCAACAGAAACAAAGGGATGCACACCGCGCTGACGAGCGCGAGCACGCAAATCCAGCGCGCGTGGAACCAGTCGACGCGATCGCCGTGGATGAGCAGCGTGGTGAGTGAGCCGAAGCCCGCGGCCACCAGCAGCGCGCCGCGCCAGTCGAACTGCCTGAGCCGCTCCCACCGGTACGGCTCGCCCGGCATGCCTTGCCACACCAGCAGAAAGGCGAGCGTGTCGAGCGGGATGGCCTGGTAGAAGATGAAATGCCAGCCCACGTAATCGGTCCACAGGCCCGCAACAGCCGCGCTCAGGTTGGGAAACAGCGTAGCCGTCAGCGCGTAGCCGGCCAGGCCGAACAGCCGAATCGGCGGCCCGAGCGCGCGCAGGGCTGAGGTGATGAGCAGCGGAATGGTGAGCCCGGTGGAAAGCCCTTGCACGGTACGCAGCGTGTACAGCCAGGGGAGGCCCGAGTGCAGCGGGATCAGCACGGTCACCGTGCACGCCAGCACGATAGCGAACAGCGCAAAGCGCCGCAGCGAAACCGTGGCCGCCCACCACGCGCCGATGGACATGCCCAGCACTTCCCCCGAGGAGTACAGGCTTGTAAACCAGAGCCCCGCGTCATGCGACACGCCGAGGTGCCCCAGGATGTCGGGCATCGCCAGCGCGGACAGTGTGCCGTTCAGCTCCACGCTGAGCGCGGCGACAATGACTCCGGCGAGGCCGATGAGCGGTCCCTTGTTCACAAATGTTCCATCCTGCCTGTTTTATTCCGCCTGGATAGGTTGGTGTTGCTGACGTAGATGCAAGGCGGGCTACAAGGTGCGGTCCCGCGTTTCAGGGA
>CAXTUV010000427.1:0-3203 GCA_964247445.1 uncultured Acidobacteriaceae bacterium
GGTCAATCCCCTGGCGTGGGAACGCGGCGGGCTCACCGAAGTCGACGTGCAACTGCCGAAAGGCGGCGCGAGCACAGTTTCCGTACTGGATGAGAAGAACAAAGTTGTTCCGTCGCAGATTCTTACACATGACAGTTCAACCAACACATTTCATGTATTGGTTCAACCTTCTGCGGTACCCTCCATGGGCTACCAAATGCTTCATGTCATCGCGGGCGAGAAGAAGTTCGACTCGGACGTAAAAGCATCCGGCCTCACGATGGAGAACGCGAACTTGAAAGTTGTCGTCGATCCGCAGACCGGCTGCGTCAGTTCCCTCTTTGATAAGAAGGCAAACTTCGAAACATTGAAAGCGGGCGGCTGCGGCAATGAGCTACAGGCTTTCAAGGACACGCCGAAGGATTACGACGCTTGGAACATAGACCCAGGCACCTATGACGTTGCGCCGACGCTGCTGCACATGGTCGATGACGTTAAGCTGGTGGAGCAGGGCCCGCTGCGGTCGGTCATCCGCGTCAGCCGCCACTGGCAAAGCTCGAAGTTTGTGCAGGACATCGCACTCTACACAGGCTCGGACCAGGTGGAGGTCACGAATGACATCGACTGGCGCGAAACGCATGTGCTGCTGAAAGCGGCTTTCCCGCTGGCGGCCACGGCCCCGAACGCGACCTATGAGATCCCCTACGGAAGCATCGAGCGGCCGACCACCCGGAACAACTCGTTCGAGAAGGCTAAGTTTGAAGTGCCCGCGATGCGCTGGGCCGACCTTGGCGACGGGCAGCACGGGTTCTCGCTGATCAACAACTCAAAGTACGGCTACGATGGCGTGGGCGACCTGCTGCGGCTGACGCTGCTGCGCTCGCCCACCTGGCCCGACCCGGACGCGGACCGCGAGCACCACCACTTTACCTATGCGCTCTATCCGCACGCGGGCTCGTGGAAGGACGCGGGCACGATGGAGCACGGGTACGACTACAACTACAAGCTGGTCGCGATGCAGGTGGAGCCGCATACAGGCCAGATGCCCGCCGAGCACTCCTTTTTCTCGGTCGACGCGAAGAACGTCGTGGTCACGGCAGTCAAAAAAGCCGAGGACGGCGACGGACTTGTGGTGCGGTTTTTTGAGTACGAGGGTAAAGGCGGCAACGTAACGGTGAGCGTACCGCCCGGAGCAGCTAATGCTTCTGTCACGAACCTGATGGAAAAGCCCGAGGGCGCGCCCATCCCGGTGACCGGCGATAAAGTTACCGTGCCGATCACCCCGTATATGATCCAGACCGTGCGGGTGAACTACGGGCAGGCGACGGCACCGCAAGCGGTCGCGGCGCGGTAGCCGCAGCGAAGCCGCGCTGAGGAGATCAGCGCGGCTTCGCTGCTTTCAGTAGACGGTCGCGCAGCGCAGCGCCCAACCCATCGGCGGGTGGCAGCGGGCAGAGAATGCGCGCGACTCCGGAAGCGTCGAGCGCGCGGAGGCTTGCAAACAGCTGCTGCCCGAGCGCATCGGCGTCCCCCCACGCGCCCCACGGCTGTCGGCGGACATGGGCGGGGATGCTGCCCGGGAGCAGCCCTTCCGGCAAAAGCAGGCCCGTAGCCGGCGGTGCGTCGGCGAGCGCCTGCCGCAAGTCGTTTATATCCTCAAACAGCACCAGCGCGGCCCGAGGAGCGTAGTGTCGCAAGCCCACGCCGGGCGAGGGCAGCGCGCTCGGGGGCGTGCCCGTAGCTTGATAGAGGATCGTAGGTGGCCAAACTGCCTGCAAATCTTCGAGCGTCACCGCGCCCGGCCGGTAGACAATGCAAGGGTCTTCGCACGGGTCCACCACGGTCGACTCCAGGCCGTGCCGGCACGGGCCGGCGTCGAGCACCGCGTCGATACGTCCGTCGAGGTCAGCCAGAACATGCGCCGCCGTCGTAGGGCTGACATGGCCGAAGCGGTTGGCGCTGGGGGCCGCTACCGGAATCGCCGCCGCGAGCAGAAGCGCCCGAGCGGCCGGGTGCGCGGGCACGCGTACGCCCACACGCGCCCGCCCCGCCGTTACCGCGTCGGGAATATTTGAGGTGCGCTCCAGAAGCAGCGTCAGCGGACCGGGCCAGAACTTCGCCACCCAAAGCCGAGCCGGCTCGGGCAGGCGGGCCGCGACCGTCAGCAGCATCGCCTTGTCCGGGACATGCACGATGAGCGGATCCCACGTGGGCCGCTGCTTCGCCTCAAAGATTTTCGCCACCGCCGCCGGGTCGAGCGCGTTCGCGCCCAGGCCGTACACGGTTTCGGTCGCGAACGCGACCAGCCCGCCGTTTTTCAAAATGCGGGCGGCTTCGGCGATCACCGAGGGGTCCGGGTCGAGCGGGTGAACGACGAGGTGCTGGGTCCGCATTTGTTTTCATTCTCCACCCGTGCGGCTTCGTATACTGCGGTTCATGTCGCAGGCGGTCGAGGTCGAGGTCAAGTTTCGCGTCCGGGACATCCCGGCGCTGGCCGCGAAACTCCACGCGCTCGGCTTTCGCGAGGTCACCCCGCGCACCTTTGAGCAGAATGTGCTGTTCGACACCCCGGACCATTCCCTGCGCGCGCAACGGCAAATCCTGCGGGTGCGGCGGTACGGCGAGCGCTGGGTGCTCACGCACAAGCGCCTCACCGCCGACCACGACCCCGACGAAACGCATAAGCATCGCGAGGAAACCGAAACCGCGGTCGAGGACGGCCCGGCGCTGATGGCCGTCTTCGAGCGCCTCGGGTACGTGCGGGCGTTCGCCTACGAGAAGTGGCGGCAGGAGTTCGCGGACGCCGAAGGCCACTGCGTGATCGACGAAACGCCGATCGGGGTCTTCGCGGAGCTGGAAGGCGCGGACGGCTGGATCGACCAGGTCAGCCGTTCGCTCGGGCTAACACAGGCGAACCTGCTGACCCTCAGCTACGGACGGCTGTTCGAGGCATGGCGGGAGGAGACAGGCAGCCGGGCGGAGCAGATGACGTTCGCGGAAGTAGGCGGGGCTGCTTAACGTCCGCTTCGCCCCCGTAAGTACCCTCCTTTGCAGCGAGGTGAGCGAAATCAAGCTGTGCGCTTCCAACTTTTCTGCGGATCACTTCCGAAAAGCCGACATATCAGGACTTTTCTGCTAGGCGAAGCTGTTCTCAAGACATTTGCTCTTCAATTGTTCCTGGCGCATCGATGTCTGTCCAAGCCGAAAGTGCGCGAAACCTATCT
>CAXTUV010000428.1:0-3202 GCA_964247445.1 uncultured Acidobacteriaceae bacterium
CAAGGGGCAGGGCCTGGACGCGGATGCGCGCTGGGCTGATCCCGGCTACTTCGCCGCGGCCCGCATACCGCTCCTGCGCGGGCGCACGTTCACACCTCAGGAACGGGGCGAGCACAACCACTACGCCCTGATTAGCGAGTCACTGGCCAAGACCGTCTTCGCCGGGCGCGACCCGATCGGCAAGCATATTGACGACCAAAATAACTCCATCAATGTGGAGGACAAGAACCCGAGCAACGAGATCATCGGCGTGGTCGGCGACGTACGCGACACCGCGACCGATGAACCCCGGCCCACGTATTACTTCCCGCTGTACAGCGGCCAGCAAACCGACGTCTCGCTCATCATCCGCACCCAAGCCGACCCGCTCGCCTGGAGCCTCCCGGTCCAAAAGCTCATCGCGGAGCTCGACCCGACCCTCGCCGTGGCCGATGTGCTGCCGTTCCGCGACGTCCTGCTAAGCTCCGCCGCCGACACGAGCTTCGAGGCGACGGTGCTGACCGCTTTCGCCGGCATCTCGCTCGCGCTCGCGGTGGCCGGGCTGTTCGGCGTGCTCTCCTACGTGGTCGCGATGCGGACCAACGAGCTCGGCATCCGGCTCGCGCTCGGCGCGCAGCGCGGGCAAATCCTGTCGCTCGTGCTGGGCGATGGCCTGAAGCCCGCGCTCGCCGGGGTCGTCGCCGGCTTGATCGCAAGCGCCGGGCTCACGCGGCTGATCGCGTCCCTGCTCCACGGCGCGCGCCCGCTCGACCTGGGCGTGTACCTGCTGGTGAGCGCGGCCCTGCTGCTCGCGGCCGCCGCGGCCTGCGCGGCCCCGGCCTGGAAAGCCTCGCGCCTCGACCCGGCCGAGGCGCTCCGGATGGAGTAGGCCCAACGCTCAGGCGCGGCGCGCGAGCGCCCGCTCCGCCGCCGCGAACATTTCGTCCGGGGTGATCGAGGTAATGCAGCGTTTCCCATTCGTGACGCAGACTTCCAGGTCGCAATTCGAACAGGGTTCGCGGTGATATACCGTTTGGTGCCCGCTGCCGAAGGGAAACCACATCCCGGGCTCCGTGCGCGACGCAAACACGATCGCGCACGGCACCCCGAGCGCGGCGGCTAGAAGCCTGTGACCGGAGTCAGGCCCGCGGATCAGCGCCGCGCGCGCGAGCGCCGCGGCCGTCACCCGCGGAGCCAGCTCGCCGCAAAGGTTCACAACGCGGCCTCCCCAATCGCAGGCGACTTCCTCGGCGACGGCGTAATCGTCTTTCGCGCCCACCAGCACCAAGCCATGATGCGGGTGCGCGGCGGCAAGCAGGTCGAGTAGGGCGCGCCACGCGGGGGCACCCCAATCCTTGGCCTGCATTTTGGTGCCCGGACCGCAGGCGATCAGCGGCTTGTCGCCGAGCGGAGCCAACGCTTGCGCAGCCGCGCTGTTCTCCTCCGCCGTCAAGCGCAAATCCCAGTTGCGCTTGTCATGCAAATCGACCGAGCCGAGCGCCGCGATGGACCGCGCCAGACGGGCTGCTTCGTGCTCCCACAAGCCGCCCGGCTCGGTCGGCGGCAGATTGACCCCGAGCTCACCGAAAGGAATCCCGACGATGCGCCGAACGCCGCAAGCCAGCGAGAAAAACCGTCGGTCGCGGGCGAGCACCGCTTCCCCGCGCGGCTTCGCCAGGTAGACGAGCAAATTGGGCCGGTAGCGGCGTACTTGGAAAGCAATCCCGGCCAGGGTCAGCGGGTTGCGCGTGCCCACCGGGTAGCTCATCGTGCCGGTGATCAGGCCCGAGTTCTCGAGCACCGCCGCAGCCGACGGCGCTTTGCTGTGCACCGGCTGGTTGGCGAGCAGGCGGCGCTCGGCGTGGGGGAAGAGCCGCGCCACTAGGTGAAGCGACGGCAGCGCGACAACCGTATCGCCGAACGAGCCGAGACGGTAGATCAGGACGCGCCGGATGGCTGCGCGTTCCGCCTCGTTCATTCCGTTCCGGGATGCGGGGGCCGCCTGGGTCAGTCCGCTACCCCGGCCGGCACGGGCTTGCCGGTCATCTGGCCTTCAATCCAGGCATAGGTTTTACGCATCCCGTCGCGGAGCTTGATGGAGGGCTCCCAGCCGAGATACCTCTCGATCAGCGTGTTGTCGGAGTTGCGGCCGTTCACGCCCTTGGGTGCCTTCAGGTTGTAGGTGCGCTTGAGCGTGATGCCCGCGATCTCCTCGACGATGTCGACCAGCTGATTGATCGTGACCAGCTCGCTCGACCCGAGATTGATCGGCTCGCGGATGTCGGATTCAAGGATCGCGCGCGTGCCGAAGGTGCAATCGTCGATGTACATAAAGGAGCGGGTTTGGTGGCCGTCGCCCCAAATTTCAATCTCATGCTTGCCGCTCATCTTGGCTTCGATGACCTTGCGGCACATCGCGGCCGGAGCTTTTTCGCGTCCGCCCTCGTAGGTTCCCAGCGGCCCGTACACGTTGTGGTAACGGGCGACGCGGGCCGTCAAGCCGTAGTCCTCGTCGAAATGGCGGCACATGCGCTCGGAAAACAGCTTTTCCCAGCCGTACCCATCCTCGGGCAGCGCCGGGTAGGCGTCTTCTTCCTTAAGCGCGACCACGTCCGGATTGGTTTGTTTTTCGCCGTTGTAAACGCACGCGGACGAGGAGAAAAAGAAGCGCTCCACCCCGGCCTCGCGCGCCGCCATCAGCATGTGCGTGTTGGTCAGCACGCTCAGCATGCACAGGGCTTTGTTGTTCTCGATGAAGCCCATGCCGCCCATGTCGGCCGCGAGCTGAAAGACAACATCCGTGTCGTCGGCCGCGATTTGGCAATTGCCGCGGTCCCGGAGGTCGAGCGAAAGGCTTTCCACGCCCTCCGAGGTTTGGTACCACTCGTCGAGCGGCTTCACATCCACGGCCCGCACGACGTTCACACCCTCTTCCAACAGGTCCTTTACCAGGTGTCCGCCGATAAAGCCGCCCGCTCCACACACCACTACACGCTCTTTCGTCAGCCTCATCTCACTCCTTCGCGATCCCCGCGTCCGTCCGCAAACCTTTGCGGGAAGATGACGCTTCCGTCACCCTCCTGCTCACTACCCTGTTGGGCGAAGAGTTTCGCCCAGTATCTTGCGCGTGGCGGCAGGCGTCAAGCGGAAGTCACTCTTTCGTAATATCGCCGGCTCAGGCATGGAGCGCCGGAACGCGGTCCACCGACCGGGCGCTGCGTAC
>CAXTUV010000429.1:0-3202 GCA_964247445.1 uncultured Acidobacteriaceae bacterium
GCCGCCCGTAGGTCGCGCCGAGCCAGGCTACGAAGCTGTACCGGAGCCCGCGGGCCAGTGTGAAGGCCAGCAGAAAGTGCGTTCGTGTCGCCCCAAGCGCGCCCGCGCCCAGCAGCAGCGGCATGAGAGGCACGGGCGGCGGCGCGATGGCGGCTGCGGCGACGGTGATGAAGCCGTGCCCGCGCATCCATCGGTTGACCAGCTTCACCATGCGCCGGGGCACGAAATGCGCCAGCATGGCCTCGCCGCCTTTTTGCCCGGCTTTCCAGGTGGTGTAGCCGCCCAGCACGCTCGCTGCAATCGTCAGAGCGGCCAGCACCACCGGATGCGACCCGCCCTGCGCGCATAGGAGCAGCAAAAGTAAATCGCCCGAACCCGGCAGCGGTAAGGGAATGATGGCCGCGTCCAGCAGGGAAACCACAAACAACCCCGGCATACCCAGTTCCAACAGCCACCGCGGCACGTGCGCGCCGCCTTGGGCGGCAAACAGGAGAAGCGCGAGCGTGGGGATGAACTTAAGCATGGGCTCTTACTGAGAAGCAGTTCGGGGCCGGCACGTTCAGGATTGCGTGAAAATCGCTCCTCCTGTGCTGTGCGTGCGCGCCGAACCCGCCCAATGGAGGATGGGAAGGGCGGGGAACAGGCCGAGTGCCGTCCCTTCGTTGAAGAAGCGTTCCACGCCGCGCACTGCTGCTTCGTCAAGGAAGTAGTGGATGTTGCTCCCGAGATAGGCTTCTACGATCGCGGGCCGAAGGCCGAGCCGGGGTGCCCAAGTCCGCACCAGCTCCGGCAGGTGGGCCAGCCCTGCGTCGCGCGACCGCGCGGCGTCCAGTACGAGTCCGCGGCGCTGCTCGTCGGAAAGCTTTTGCCAAACCTCTGCCCGCACCGCCCAAAACGCCGAAACCCAAGCCTCGCCCGTGGCACGCCGCCACATCTCGCCCAGGTCGAGGTAGCGCAAGCGCTCGCCCGTGCGCGCCTGCCGCGCTTCGCGGTCCCGCAAGGCTCGGAGCGCCGGGTCGCCGATGAGCACGGCAGCGTCTGCTCCGGTGAGCATGGCATCGAGGTCCGGCGGCTGCTCCGCGAAGCGCGGCGCGCGGCCCCAGACCTGGCGAAACAGGATTTGCGTGTGCAAGGCCGTTGTCCGTGAGCTCGCGTCCAAGGCGACTGTCCCGATGCAGTCAAGCTCGCCTTCAGTCGGCGGATCGAGGTCCGGTTCTTCCCCGCGTTGCGGAGTGCTGTCGGTTCGCAGAACCAGCAGCAGCGACCGGATCGCGCCGAGCGAGGCGATGGCGCAGCCGGGCAGCACCAGCAGCCCGGGCAGAGCCGCGTACGCCCCAACGGGAACTAAGCCGAGGTCGGCCTTCCCACTTGCCAAGGCGCGGGCGCATGCGGCTGGGGTCGTTCGCTCAATCGCGTACCGGAGTCGAAGTGACTCCGGCTCACGCTCGAAACTCCACATCAGCGGCGCGGGATTAAGAAAGTCAATCGCCGCCATGCGGAGCGTCAAGCGGCGCTGCCCTTCAAGGGTCGCAGCCAAACGGGGGCTAGTGTGCAAACAAGCGCCAGCCCTTGCACGCCGACAAGCGCCGGGACGGGCGGCAGCAGCGCGAAGGCGCACCAAGCGAGCGCGATCCAAAACGCCATATTAGCCGAGGCGGCAAGGTATACCCAGTTCGCGAACCGGTGCTGGTCGCCCTCGAAACTCATCTGTTCGATCGGAGGGTACGGCGCATCTCTGCGCCATCCGATGAGCCGCAGCAGCGCGACCGGAGCTATGTTGGCCGACAGCACCAGCGTGATCCAGCACGGCAGTGCCCAGGGCAGCCCTCCGAAATGCGCAAACACCGGCAGCGTGATCGCAATGGTAATCAGGATGTTGAGGGTCGCTCCGGCATGCACCGCGGGCGGGAACCGCCCCATATCGCCCAGACGGTTCATGCGGTCGAGAGTTTTCGTGGGCTCTAGCAAAAACCCCGGCATGCGCATACCTCTTCCTCATACACTGTAGCCGAGGGCGGAGGTGCGGGAATGGCAACGAAGGAAAAGGCGCGCAATGTGCTGGGCGGGGCTTTGGAGACCTGCGGCAAGGACCCGATGACGGGTTTTTACCGCAACGGCTGCTGCGACACAGGCCCAGATGATTATGGCGTTCACGTGGTGTGCGCGGTAATGACGGACAAGTTTCTTGAGTTCTCCAAAGCCCGAGGCAACGACCTGATTACGCCGCGCCCGGGATTTCCGGGCCTGAAAGCCGGCGACCCTTGGTGCCTGTGCGTCATGCGCTGGGCGGAAGCCGAGAAGAACGGGGCCGCCGCGCCGATCGTGCTGGCCGCGACGCACGAGTCGGCGCTGGACGTGGTGGCGCTGGAAATCCTGATGCAGTACGCGCTGGACCGGGAGATGGTCGGATAGTGCTTGCAATTAGTGGATAGCTACGCTAGCCTAGCACTCACAAGGGGGGGGATGATGACAACAGCGACCATTTTTGAAGCGAAGACGCACCTTTCCGAGCTCATCCGGAAAGCGCAAGCTGGGGAAACGGTGATCCTGACCTCCGGACGGGAAAAGCTGCCGGTGATTCGGCTGGAGCCGATCGAGCCGAAAAAGCCGAAGCGGCTCGGCGCGCGGCTGACGCCGGGTTTTGAACTGGGTCCGGGCTTCTGGGAACCACTGCCCGAAGAAGAACTTAGATTATGGAATGGTGAGGGCGATTGAGGGTTCTCCTCGATACCTGTACTTTGCTTTGGGCAAATCTTTCGCCGAACCGCCTGAGCACGATTGTTGCAACAATCATCACGGACGAGCAGAACACAATCCTGGTATCCGCTGTAACTGCTTGGGAGATTGCGAACAAAGTGCGCTCAGGCAAACTGCAAGAAGCTGAGGAGATGGAGCGCAATTTTATAGGCGACTTGCGCGAGCTTGGCTATGAAATTTTACCAATCGCGGTAGAGGACGGTTTGCGCGCGGGGCGGCTGAATGGGGATCATCGGGACCCTTTCGATCGGATGCTGGCAGCACAGGCTCTCGCGCAAGACATTCCGATTCTGAGTAACGACACCAAACTCGACTCATTCGGCGTCCGCCGTATCTGGTAGCCCGTTCACGGTACTTTGGTGACGTTGCCTGCCCGGCAGCCGGGCAGTAGCCTCCGGGAAGACCAACCCCCGAGGCCACCCGCTTGCCCCCGAGCAAGTCCACC
>CAXTUV010000430.1:0-3190 GCA_964247445.1 uncultured Acidobacteriaceae bacterium
GGCTGCGCGTGACCTGGTTCGGGCACTCGTCCATGCTGGTGGAGATCGACGGCGCTCGCGTAATGGTTGATCCGGTGTGGGATGAGCGCGCGTCGCCGTTCGGGTGGTTGGGGCCGAAGCGGTTCTTCCCGCCGACCTTGGCGCTCGAAGACCTGCCCCGGCTCGATGCGGTCTTGATCTCGCACGACCACTACGACCACCTGGGAGCCGGGACGGTGCGGGCGCTCGCGCGCTTGCAGCCCCAAGCGCGCTGGGTGACCGCGCTTGGAGTAGGCGACGAACTCCGCTCCATGGGCGTACCGGCGGGCGCGGTTGCGGAGCTGGACTGGACGGAGTCGGTTTCCGTCGCCGGGCTCACCGTGACGGCGCTGCCGGCGAGGCACTTCTCGGGGCGGCTCTTCCGCAAGCGCTTCGGGACGTTGTGGGCGTCCTGGGTGCTCGCCGGGCCGCGGCACCGGGTGTTTTACGGGGCGGACTCGGGCGAGTGGGCCGGGTTTGCTTCCGTAGGCCGTGAGCATGGCCCCTTCGACCTCGCAATGCTGGAGATTGGGGCCTACAACGACTTGTGGAAAGACATTCACATGGGCCCGGAAGGGGCGTTGCGGACCTTCCGGCAGCTTGGAGCGCCTTCCAACGATTCAAGCCTGTTGATGCCGATCCATTGGGGGCTGTTCGACCTGGCGCTTCACGCCTGGCGCGAGCCGATCGAGCGGATGTGGCGCGAGCCGGGGGTGCGGCTGTGGTCGCCTGAGCCTGGGATGCCTACGGAGGTGGTTGCGGGCGTGGAGCTGCGAGAGGGGTGGTGGCGGTGAAAGGCTGCTTACAAAGGCTCTGAAACATGCTCGCGCACGGCAGCTCTGTGAAGCGCGGCATCGAGCGTGGCCAAAGGTAAAGCTTTCCGTAGGGCCAGCTCCAGATAAATTGCGTCATACGCGGTTAGCGCATACTGATTGCTCAAGGCGAGAACGGCTTTCGCTTGCGGAGAGGTAAGCGGAGGCTCGGCTGAGATATAAAGCAGGTTGAGCTTTTCCCAAAGCACAGCCGGCTGCTCCGGCCCAATCCGTTTTCGGCGCACTGCTGTTTGCAACCCGTTCAAAACCTCAGCAGACCAGTGTGCTGGGACAATCGCCTCTCCATCCGAGTGAACCTGCTTAAACAGGTTTTCCGTCCGGCTTGTCGCTTCATCTTTAAAGCACCAGGCAAGAGTCATGGAAGCATCGGCGACGAACACGGCCATTAATATTTACGGCCTTCCTCGATAAGCTCTCTAATCTCAATACCACCGAGCGTATTGTGTTTCCGCATCTCGCGGATGGCGTCTGCGGCTTCTGATGCGGTTTTCCGATCGCGGGCGGGCCTGACTTCTCGCAATTTTTCAACGATATAGTTCTCAATCGCTAGGCCGTGCGCTTGTGCTTCCGCAGCGAGCCGGGCCTGGAGATCGGGGGCGAGGTCGACAGTGATTTGCATGCGATCAGTGTAGCGCCGGGCTGTTCGGTTTTCGCGCTAAAGAAGGGCGATGAATTCATCAACCGTCAGGTTCGCAGACCGAATCAAGCCACGCAACAAGCCGATCGCAACTTCCTTGTGCTGCGGGATGGACAAGTTGGCTTTCGCGCCTGGTTTGGTCATTGTCACATGGCTGCCGACCTGATTGGACACCTGCCAGCCTGCTTTGGCGAAAGCCTTCACTGCTTCCTTGCCCGAAATGTTTGCGAGCTTCCCCATACCGCAATTGTGTAACGCAGATCGCCGCAGTCCTAAGTACTACACGGCAACAACCAACTGTGCCCGCTCCGGCGCGATCTTCTGTAATGCCTTCTGGTCCTCCGCCCAAAGCCATCCCATGATTGCTTCCTTGATGTTTTCAAGTGCTTCCTTCTCGTCACGACCTTGTGAAAAGCAGCCGGGCAGAGCCGGGCATTCGGCGACAATCCAGCCATCTTCGGATGGCTCAAGCAAGACGTGGAACATCATCGTTTCGTCCTCATCTGCGATCATAATCTTGCAAGCTCACATTTGAGCATTCCCGCTACGTGCGGTTCTCGTGAGTGCACTCAGGTCAGCCCAGCCGAAAGCCACAATCGGCAGGGATACGCCGCCGATTTCGGTTTGCCTTTCAGCAAGCAGGCTGCCGCCGGTACGCTCATAAAAAGCGCGTGAGGCATTGCCGGCTAAAACCCAGGCGAGCATGCTCTTGTATCCGCGGGTGCTCAACCCTGCCGCTAGTTCCGCGAGCAGGCGTGTGCCAGTACCTTGCCGCTGCACCCGGTCCAGCAGGTAGAGCGTGTAGAGCTCAGCATCGTAGCTTTTGAGCGGTTCGCGAACGGGACCGCCGCCCGCGAATCCAACGACATCCCCATCGAGTTCGGCGACGAGAACGGCAAAGTCGAGAGTAAGCCAGTGCCGCCATTGCGACGCCCGCTCTTGTACGTCGAGTGCGAGGAGAAAGTGGTTTGGCACCAGGCCCGCATAGCTCGTCCGCCAGCTCGCGACATGCGCCTGCGCGATGGCGGATGCATCTTCGGGCGTTGCTGGGCGGATTGCGAGCATGTGCGCGCAGTGTACCGCGCCGGGCTCGCGCGCAAGCGGTATTCTTGGGCTTGCGTATGAGCGAGCAGATGATACAGGTGCAGTTGCCCGATGGGGCGGTGCGGGAAGTGGCGGCGGGGACGACGCCGCTGGAGGTGGCTCGGAGCATTTCTCCCAAGCTGGCAGAGGCGGTCGTGGTGGCGCGGGTGCGGCCTTTGCGCGTTTCGGAACAGCAGGCCGAGCGGGACCAGGCGATGGAAGCAGGCACGACCGAGGCGGCCATGTACGGCGGGCAGGACGCCGGGGCGGAGCGGCTTGTAGACCTCAACGAGCCGCTGCGGGAGGACGTCGCGCTTTCGCTCCTGAAAGAGACCGATCCGGACGCGCTGCGGGTGCTCAGGCACTCGGCGGCGCATGTGATGGCGACCGCGCTTACCGAGCTCTACCCGGGAGTGAAGCTTGGCCACGGGCCGGCGACGGACTCCGGGTTTTTCTACGATGTGCTGCTCGAGAAGCCGCTCAAGGAAGAGGACCTGAAGCTGATCGAAGGGCGCATGGCGGAAGTCGCCGCGCGCAACGCCCCGTTCGAGCGCGTGTGGGAGCCGCGCGAGCGGGGTCTGGTGGACTACCAACGCCAGGGCGACTTCATGAAAGTGCA
>CAXTUV010000431.1:0-3183 GCA_964247445.1 uncultured Acidobacteriaceae bacterium
TTGCTCCCGCGGGATGGGCAACCTCTTGCGTTCGAGGCAGCTCTGCTTGCCCCTGGGGGCAAGCCGCGCAAGCCGGGTTTGCCGGGCGAGGACCTGCCGCATGTGCACACCCTGCGCAATGCGCGCGATGTGGAGGCGATCGTAGCGACACTGGGCGAAGATGCGAATGCCAAGCACGCTGTGCTGATCGGCGACAGCTTTATCGCGTTTGAGGCCGCCTCCGCGCTCACGAGCCGGGGCACGCAGGCTACGGTGATCTGCCGCTCTCCCGAGCCGTTCGCGAAGAAATTCGGCAAGGAGCCCGCGGAGGTGATTCTCAACCTTCACCGTTCCAACGGCGTCACCATCAAGGCCGGCACGGAGGCGCGCGAGATTGGGGCTTCAAGCATCACCCTGCAATCGGGCGAGACCCTGCCCGCCGACCTGGTTGTAATTGCGGTCGGCGTCGAGCCGGCAACCCGCTTTGACAATGGGCTACAGCTTGAGGACGACGGCGGCGTCCCGGTGGACGCATCCCTCCGAGCCGCGCCCAAGCTCTGGGTCGGCGGCGACATTGCCGCTGTGAATGGAACGCGCATCGAGCACTGGCGTGTTGCCGAGCAGCACGGGCGCACCTTTGCCGCCGCGGTGCTCCAAGGCCCCGGCGTCGCGCCGGCTGCGCCAAACGGGCAAGACTTGCACCGCGTGCCATTCTTCTGGACTTTTCACTTCGGCAAGCAGTTCCGCTACATCGGCCACGCGGAAAAATGGGATGCGCTGGAGATCGACGGCTCGCTTGATGAGGCGAAGTTCCTTGCCTATTACATTCAAGGAAACGCGGTGAAAGCCGTCTTTGGCTGCGGGCAGGACACCGCGATAGCGATGCTGGCCGAACGCATGCGGAAAACGCTCACGCTCGAGGAGGCGCGGCGAGCGGCGGCTGTGTAACTTCGTCAGAACACCCGGTACCGCTCCACACACCATTTCACGCTGGCAACGTACGCGCCGGCAGGCGTATCTTGGAGGCGTTGGAGGTTTCCGCCCATGCGTGCCTTGCCTCTTCTCTCCGCGCTTGTGCTTGCACCTTTCGTGCTGAATGCCCAAAGGGCGGGCTCTCCCGCAGTGCTCCAAGCTCAGGACGCCAGCCAAGCTTGCCCGGTGGACGCGAGCGCTACGCGGCAAGGATCCGGCAGCGTTATGGCGACGGACAATGATGGGGCCGGTCCGCGTGAGGCGATTGTGTCCCTGGAGCTTCGGCCGCGCAAGGCACACCGCATCCTCGGCGCGACCGTGGTGGTACATGCTCTTTCCCTGAAGGCGAGAACACTGCCGGTCACCGGTGCCGTTCCGGATATCACGCGTGAGTTCCATCTCCAAGCAGGTCCGAATAAGAAGCCTGAGTTTACGAGCCGACTGAGCCTAGACCGGCCTGCTACCGTGCTCTGGCTGGATATAACCGAGCTGCGCTACATCGATGGGTCAAGTTGGACAGCCGGTGAAGACGCGGGCTGCCGGGTAGAGCCTGACAAGGTCGTCCTAGTCGCCGCTCTGCCTTAATCCCGCCTGACAAGCCCGCGCCCGCGCGGGTACACTCGGGTTGCCGATGAAAATTCACGAGTACCAAGCCAAGCAAATCCTGCGCGAGCACGGCGTTCCCGTCCCGCAAGGTGAGGTCGCGAACACCCTTGAAGAAGCGGTCGAGGTTGCGAAGCGGCTCCTGACCGGCGGCGCTTCCGGGGTCGTCGTCAAGGCGCAAATTCACGCGGGCGGCCGCGGCAAGGGCGGCGGCGTCAAGGTTGCGCGTACGCTCGACGAGGCCGAGCAGTATGCCTCCGCCATCCTAGGCATGCAGCTGGTCACGCACCAGACTGGGCCTGAAGGCCAAAAGGTGCAGCGGCTGCTGATTGAGGAAACCGCCGCCATCGACCGTGAGTTGTACCTCGGCATCGTGCTCGACCGGGCGCAGGCGCGGCTGGTGTTCATGGCCTCGCAGGCCGGCGGTATGGAGATTGAAGAGGTCGCCGCGAAGGATCCCGATGCCATTCGTAAGGTGGTCATCGACCCGGCAGTCGGCTTCCAGCCCTACCAGGCGCGGGAGCTCGCCTTCGCGCTCGGGCTCACGGGTTCGCTGGTGCAGCAGGCGGTCAAGTTCATGCAGGGACTTTACGATGTCTTCCTCGCGACCGATGCCTCGCTGCTCGAGATCAACCCGATTATCACGACCAAAGACGCGAAGCTGCTCGCGCTCGACTGCAAGCTGACCTTCGACGACAACGCCCTGTTCCGCCACGCCCACCTCAAGAGCCTGCGCGACCTTGCCGAGGAAGACCCACTCGAGGTAGAGGCGTCGAAGTACGCGCTCAATTACATCAAGCTCGACGGCAACATCGCCTGCATGGTCAACGGCGCAGGCCTGGCGATGGCGACGATGGACATTATCCAGTACGCGGGCGGCGCGCCGGCGAACTTCCTCGATGTTGGCGGCGGCGCGAACCAGCAGCAGATCGAGAACGCATTCAAAATCCTTTTATCGGACCAGGCAGTCCGCGCGGTGTTTATCAACATCTTCGGCGGCATTCTGCGCGTCGACACTCTAGCGCAAGGCGTTGTGCAGGCAGCCAAGAACCTCGACGTCAAAATCCCGATCGTGCTGCGCCTGGAAGGCACCAACGTCGAAGAAGGCCGCCGCATCCTCGCCGAGTCCGGCCTCGCGTTTGAAGTCGGAGAAACGATGCAAGACGCGGCGGAAAAGGTAGTCGCGGCCGCGCGGGGCTGACCTCATTTCTCATCTCGGGCAGGTGAACAAGTGGCAGGCGTCGAAGGGTCCGTTACTGCTGGAATGCTTGCGCCATCCACATCTATATGCACTCCGAGATCGAAATCCTGCTCTTCGACACCTTCGGCACCACCGCGGACTGGTGCGGTTCGCTCACCCGGCAGCTTGCCGCTTTCGGCCAAGCCGCGGGCCGCTCGGCCGACTGGGGCACCCTGGTCGTCGAGTGGCGGTCGCTCTACCAGCCGGCGATCGCGCCGGTGCGGGACGGCGAGCGCTTGTGGGCCGGCTTCGAAGAGCTGCACCGCGAAACCTTGGACGCCCTGCTGCCCAAGTATGGGCTGAACACTCTCAGTGATGGGGAGCGCGACGAATTAGTCCTGCTGTGGCGCAAGCTGGAAGGCTGGCCGGATGCGGTCGAGGGCCTTGCA
>CAXTUV010000432.1:0-3157 GCA_964247445.1 uncultured Acidobacteriaceae bacterium
GTGCATGACCAAACTACGGACTCGCTGTATGTCAACGGCGCGCTGGTTCTCCGTCAAGGGGGCAAGTACGCGAGCCTGAACGGCACCACAGGCGCGGGCACGATCGGTCGCGGTCTCAACGGCACGCCGTTTCAAGGCGAGATCAGCGAGATTCTTGTGTTCAACCGTGTCTTGACGGAAACCGAGGCGGGTACTGTCGAAACCTACCTGCGGGGCAAGTTCCGCACGCCGTAACCCTCCATCGGCTGCAAGCCTGAATGCATTCGCGCCGGACGATCTTCACCTCCGGCGCTCCGCCAACCTCTACGACTTACAGGAGACCCATGAACAACGCCATCTACGTCGACGCACCCATCACCGACCAGGAGCGCCGCGAAAAGTTGTATGACGGCCAGCTCTTCATCCAAACGCCCCGCCCCGCCTCGCTCGCCTTCACCAACTTTGCCAAGGAGATGATCGAGGAAGGCTTCGGGTCCTACGGCGACCCGCAAACCGCGCAGTTTCAGATGCCGGTCGAGGAGTTTGTCCGCGTCTTCGCGCCGATGAAGCCCGCCTTCATTCACCACCCCCGCACCAAGCAGCTGATCCAAACCATGTTGGCCGATTGGGGCTGCGACATGGACGATATCTACCTGGACGTGCCGCGTTTGCGCGCCGTCACCTCCGACGCCTACCTGACCGCCGGCGTCGGCTTCGCGCACCACCCGCACCGCGACACCTGGTACTCGGCACCCATGTGCCAGATCAACTGGTGGCTGCCGATCTACCCGATTGAAAGCGAAGCCTCGATGGCCTTCCACCCGCACTACTGGGCGGAGCCGGTCCTGAACGGTTCGGAGGACTTCAACTACTACGAGTGGAACGCGAAAAGCCGTTCGAGCGCCGCGCAGCACATCAAAACCGACACCCGGCCCCAGCCGAAGCCGCTCGAGCCGATGGAGCTCGATCCGCAGTACCGGCTCATCACGCAGCCGGGCGGCGCGATCCTGTTTTCCGCGGCGCAGATGCACTCAACCGTGCCCAACACATGGGGCTAAACCCGGTTCTCGATCGACTTTCGCACCGTGAGCCTGCGCGACCTGCGCGAAGGCAAGGCGGCGCACAACATCGACTCGCGGCCGACCGGCACTTCGCTCCGCGACTTCATGCGCGGTTCAGACCTCACGCAGCTGCCCGCGGACGTGATCGCCAAATACGACTCGGGCGCGCCGGTCGACGGCGGCGTGCTGGTCTTCAAGCCGGAAGAAGCGCTCTCGATCCACTAGGAAGCCGTACCTCAAGAAAAACGGGCGTGCCGCCGATAACAGATGGAGGCGCGCCCGCACGACCCCGCGCCGCTTCGAGGACCTCCATGCACACCTGCCCCAACTGCTTCCAGAACCCGCTTGCACTGCTGTACTCGGTCGCGCCCGTGCCCGTGCACTCGGTCATGCTCGTCCCCACGCGGGAAGAAGCGCTCAGCTTCCCTTCCGGGCGCATCGACCTGGGTCTATGCCGCGGCTGCGGCTTCATGTCGAACTGGAGCTTCGATGAGTCGAAAATGCACTATGGGCCGAGATGCGAGGAAACCCAAGGCTTTTCGCCGACCTTTCAGAAATTCCATCGCCGGCTCGCGCTCGACCTGATCGAGCGCTGCGGGGTTCGCAATAAACGGGTGATTGAGATCGGCTGCGGTAAGGGTGAGTTCCTCGGCCTCCTGTGCGCGCTGGGTGGAAACACCGGCAGCGGCTTCGACCCGGCGTTCGTGCCCGGCCGCGAGCCGGAGGAAGCACGCGGGCGGGTTGAGTTCGTCCAGGATTTCTACTCCGAGAAGTACGTCGATGTCCGGGCCGACTTCCTTGCCTGTAAAATGACGCTCGAACACATCCCGGATACCCTCGCGTTCCTCCGCACCGTCCGCCGGGCGGTCGCGAACAACCCCGAAGCCACCATCTTTTTCCAGCTGCCGAACCAGACCCGGGTGCTCCAGGACACGGCGTTCTGGGACATTTACCACGAGCACTGCTCGTACTTCACGCCGCGGGCGCTCCGCAATGTGTTCCGCCTGGCCGGCTTTACGGTGGAGGATGAGTGGTCGGTCTACGACGACCAGTACATCATGCTGACCGCCCGGCCCGGCACCCCGGCCGAGGCTCCTGAGCCGCCGACCGCGCAAGAAATCGACCTCGCGCTCGGCTTTGCCGAGGAGACCCGCCGCCGGGTCGCGTACTGGAAGGAAACGCTCGCCGAGCATGCACGCCGGGGCGAGCGCGTGGTGATCTGGGGTTCCGGGTCCAAGGGCGTCGCGTTTTTCTCCTCGCTCGGCGCGGAAGCCAAAACCGTCGAGCATGCGGTCGATATCAACCCATTCCGCGAGGGCTTCTTCATGCCCGGCTCGGGCACGCGCATCGTCGCGCCGTCGTTTCTGCGCGAACAGCCGCCTGCCCTGGTGATCCCCATGAACTCCATCTACGCGCCCGAGATTGAAGCTGAACTCGCCCGGCAGGGCGTACGCGCGCCTTTGCTGTTGATTGAAGCCGCCGCAGTCCCGGCCTAAGGAGGCCCGACCATGGTCTACGACTTCCTGATCGTCGGCGGCGGCATTGTCGGCCTTGCCACCGCCGCCGCGCTCGCCGAGCGCTTCCCACGTGCCCGCGTCCTGCTGCTCGAAAAGGAACCAGAAGCCGCCCGCCACCAGACCGGGCGCAACTCGGGCGTGATTCACGCCGGGCTCTACTACAAGCCGGGCAGCCTGAAGGCGCGCATGGCGCACGCGGGCAATCTGTCGATGCGGGCCTACTGCGAGCGCCGGGGCATTCCGTTCGAGGTGTGCGGCAAGCTGGTGGTCGCGACCGAGCCGGACGAGCTGCCCCGGCTGGAAGCCCTCCACGCGCGCGCCCTCCAGAACGATGTTCCCGTCCGCAAGCTCACGCCCGAGGAGGCGCGCGAGCGCGAGCCGCATGTGCGCGCGCTCGCCGCGCTTCATGTGCTCTCGACCGGCATCACAAGCTACGGCCGCGTGTGCCGCGCGCTGCTCGCCGACATCCGGGCCACGGGCGGCGAGGTTCGGTTCAGCTCGGAGGTGCTCGGCACGCGGGCGACCGCCGACGGCCATCTGGTCCGAACCGCGCAAGGCGAGTTCCAAACTCGGTTCCTCATCACCTGCGGCGGGCTGCAC
>CAXTUV010000433.1:0-3156 GCA_964247445.1 uncultured Acidobacteriaceae bacterium
ATGCGAGCTTCCCGATGCTGCTGGAGGCCTACCGCGAGTGCATGCGCGATGTATTTGACATGCCGGCGTTTCTGGAAACGCTGCGCGCAGTCGAGAAGCGGCAAATCCGGGTGCATATCGCGGATACGCGCACGCCTTCGCCATTCGCCGGCTCGCTCTTGTTCTCTTACGTGGCGAATTACATTTACGACGGCGACGCGCCCTTAGCCGAGCGCCGCGCGCAGGCTTTATCGATCGACCAAGACCAGCTGCGCGAGTTGATGGGCGACGCGGACCTGCGCGAGCTGTTGGACGCAGACGCAATCGCGGAGGTTGAGGAGCAGCTGCAGTCGCTCGGCGAGATCGGCGCGGCGCGGTCCATGGATGCCCTGCACGACCTGCTCCTGCGCCTGGGCGACCTGTCGCGCGAAGAACTCCGGCGGCGGACCGTTTCGGCCGAGGTCTTCGAGCAAGTCGAAAGGCTGACGCGAGCGCGCCGGGTACTGGAAGTGCGGATCGCGGGCGAGAAGCGCCTGATCGCGGTTGAGGACGCAGCGCGGTACCGCGATGCGCTCGGCGTGCCCCTGCCGCCGGGGCTGCCCGGGGCTCTGCTCGCGACGGTGGCGACTCCGGTCTTGGAACTCGTACGGAGATACGCGCGGACGCACGGGCCGTTCACGTTGGGCGAGGTGCGGACCCGGTTCGGCTTGGACGAGACTGTTGCCGACGCGGCGCTCCGGCAGCTTCTGCTCGATGGGCGCGTCGTCGAGGGCGGGTTCCGCCCTGGCGGGGTTCACCGCGAGTGGTGCGACGCGGAGGTGCTGCGGCTCATCCGGCGCAAGTCGCTCGCCAAGCTGCGTAAGGAGGTTGAGCCAGTCGAGCAGGCTATGCTCGCGCGGCTGGGGACGCACTGGCAGGGCGTCCTGCAAAAACGCCGAGGGCTGGATGCTCTACTGGACACCCTGGAACAGCTGCAGGGTGCGCCGTTGGTCGCTTCGCTGCTCGAAAGCTCGATCCTGCCCGCGCGAGTCCAGCGCTACACGCCCGCCGACCTGGACACGCTGATCGCGGCGGGCGAGGTCGCCTGGTGCGGGCTCGACCCTCTAGGGGAACACGACGGACGAATTGCGCTTTACCTATCCGAACAGCTGCCGGTGCTGCGCGGGCCCCGAGCAGCGGACGCCGACCCGCTAACCGAGCGCGAGCAGGCGTTGGTCGCGCAACTGAGCCGGGGCGGGGCCATGTTTTTCGCCGCGCTGCACGACGCGGTAGGTGGCGGGTACCCGGGCGAGACCCTGGACGCGCTCTGGTCCCTCGTTTGGCGGGGCATCGCGACCAACGACACTTTCCATGCCCTACGCGCCTATGCGGCGAAGCCTGCCGCGCAAGCCCGGAATGGGAAGCGCGTGCATAATCAGAACTTCCGCTCGCGCAGGACGACGCCGCCCAGCGCCCAGGGCCGGTGGACGCTGCTGCCCGCCGGGGATCAGCTCGCGTCGCAAACGGAGTGGTCGCACGCGGTGACGCAGCAGATGCTGAACCGCTATGGCGTGCTCACGCGCGAGTCGGTGGGGGCGGAAAACCTGCCCGGTGGCTTCTCGGCCGTCTATGACGTGCTGAAGGCGATGGAGGAGTCGGGCAAGATTCGGCGCGGGTACTTCGTGGCCGGGCTGGGGGCGACGCAGTTCGCGCTGCCGGCGGCGGTCGACCTGCTCCGGTCCTTGCGCTCCGGCGCGGCACCTGAGCCGTCCGAAATGCTCACTCTTGCCGCGACCGACCCGGCGAACCCGTACGGGTCTGTCCTGCCCTGGCCACTCTTAAAGAATTCAACGGAAGGCGGGGAGCAGGACGGCAGCGCAAACCGCACGCTCACCCGCGGTGCCGGAGCTTCGGTCATATTGCGAAATGGTGAGCTGGTCGCGTACATGCGGCGCGGCAATCCGCATGTGCAGTTTTTCCTTCCTCCAGACGAGCCCGAACGCGGACAGGCCGCGCGCGACCTTGCCGCGCACCTCGCCGCGCAAACGCAAGAGGAGATGCAGACCGGCGACACGCACCAGCGCGGCGGCTTGCTGCTCGCCACCATCAACGGCGAGCCGACGCACCTGCACTGGATGGCGCGCACACTCCAGGATGCGGGCTTCCAAGCCGCGCCCATGGGCTTCAACGTGCGGCGTATGCTGCCGTCGCTGCCCGGGAGGCCCGCCCATGCCTGAAGGCGACACAATCTTCCGCTCGGCCCGTGCATTGGGCCGGGCGCTTACCGGCAAGACCGTTACCGGTTTCGAAACAGCGCTCGCGCCGCTTGCGAGCGTCAATGACAACACCCCGGTCGCCGGGCGCACGGTTGAGAGCATCGAGGCGAATGGCAAATGGCTGCTCATTCATTTCTCAGGCGACCTGATCCTGGTCACGCACATGCTCATGAGCGGGTCGTGGCACATTTACAGGACAGGCGAGCGCTGGCGGGTGCCGCGTCGCATGATGCGCTGCGTGATCCGCGTCGAGGATTTTGAGGCGGTTGCGTTCAATGTGCCGGTGGCGAAGTTCTTTACCGCCCGGACGCTCGCGCGCGACAGCATGATTCCCAAGCTCGGGCCCGACCTTTTACGCGCGGACTACGACGAAGCCGAAGCCCGCGCGCGGGTGCTGGCCAGGCCTGACGAGGAAATCGCGAGCGTGCTGTTGAACCAGCGGGTACTCGCCGGGCTTGGGAATGTGTACAAGGTTGAGGTGTGCTTCCTGTGCGGCGTCCATCCGTTCCGCCTCGTTTCGTCTTTAAGTTCCGACGAGCTCGACTGCCTGCTGTTCCAGTCGCTCAAGCTGATCCGCGCCAACGTGCGCGAGTCGACCGAGGAGCAGCCGCTTACGTACACAGGCGCGCGCCGGACGACGCATTCCTCGAGCGAAGGCGCGCGGCTGTGGGTTTATGCGCGGCAAGGCCAACCCTGCCGCCGGTGCGGGACTGCCGTGCTGATGCGCAAGCAAGGGCCGGATGCGCGGTCCACCTATTGGTGCCCGCAATGCCAGCCGAGCGAACCGGGGCAAGCGCCCGTGGCGGGATGGGCGATGGTGGGGCGGACCCGCAAGTCGCACTGCTGAGGATGGCTGGAACCGGCTGGGTTGCTAACGACAATGTAATCTCGCAGGGTCGATCTCTGATTGGTAATACTGAAG
>CAXTUV010000434.1:0-456 GCA_964247445.1 uncultured Acidobacteriaceae bacterium
CGTCTCGGTAACGAAATATTGTTACCAAGGTAATAACTGCAATGCTTACTCCGCAGGTATGTTCATTCTATGCAGACTGCGGCAGGGCCAGCCCGTGCCACGCGCCCAGGTTCTCCGGGACCCTCGCAGCCGTGCGTGCACGAGCTTTGCCTCGACCTAACGACCTTCAATGCATTGGCCGGTGTGCTGGACCCTTCGGTGCTGGCCCAGGTTTACCGCGAGTTTCTCGCCCAAACACGCTCCAGAGTCGAGGAGCTCCGTGCCAAATCGGACCACGGCAACCGCCCCACCCTGGCACACACCATCAAGGGCACGGCAGGCATGCTGGGCGCGTGCGCCATCGCCGGCCATGCTGAAACGTTGGAAGGCGGGCAAAGCGAACGGGAGACAGCCGAGACGCTGGCCGCGATGTTGACGGCGTGCGCCGCGCTGGACGCGGTCCTCCGGGCGCGGCAG
>CAXTUV010000434.1:476-3119 GCA_964247445.1 uncultured Acidobacteriaceae bacterium
CTCCCATCCGCGTTCTTATCGCCGATGATCATCCGGTGGTGCGGATCGGTGTGAAAAACGTGCTCGCCGCACACGGCCGCTTTCACATTGTGGCTGAAGCCGAGGACGGCACAGACGCGCTGAAGCAAACACTCGACCTGGCTCCCGACGTCCTGCTGCTCGATGTGCAGATGCCGAGCAGTTCCGGCCTCGGAACGTTGCGGCATATCGCGGGCGCGGCGGCGCGTACCCGTGTCGTCCTGCTGACCGGCTCGTTGCCGCCCGAGCAGGCGCAGGAAGCATTCCGCGCCGGAGTGCGCGGCCTCGTGCTCAAGAGCGCATTGGTCGATCAGATCGCGGCCGCCCTGCTCGCCGTCATGGAGGGTGCGTTCTGGATCGATGGCCGCCGCTTGGAATCTGTTGAGGAAATTTTGGCCGAACTCCAAATACACAGCGAGCCGGAAGCGCCGGTGAACTGGAACCTGACCCGCCGCGAGTTGGAAGTAGTCGGCCTGATCGTCAAGGGACTTTCAAACCGGGACATCGCCCGGCAGTTCAACTTAAGCGAGGAAACCGTCAAGCGGCACCTGTCCAATATTTTTGAAAAGCTGGGGATTTCCACGCGTTTGGAGCTTGCGATTTTCGCGATCGCAAAGAATCTCGTGCCGGTAAACGCGGCTCCTTCAAAACCGGCGCTTCCTTCCCTTCCCTCCCGCTCGTCCAATGGGAATCGAGCATAGCAATTATGTCCCGCCACCATGCACAATTTGCTCGAAGCGCGTCCTACCGGCCTCCCCGAGCATCTGTACTGTCATACATCGGATTGAAGCCAATTACATTTTGGCGTGCGCGCCTTAACTGCGCGCGAAAGGAATCACTGTGATAACTCTTTTTCGGAAAACCGCGCCGGCGCTCCTGCTTTTAGGCGCGTCGCTCGCGTATGGGCAGGAGCTGAACCCAACGGCGACCGACCGCTTCCCACAAGGCCAAGGGCCATCCACGGTCCGCAACGGCATCCCTGTGTACAAGATTCAGGTTGTCGGCCGCGATATTCCGGCCATCAACTACTTTCATCGCTCGGGCTCGACCAAAATCGGTTTTGACGGCACGCCGCTGCTGCCGAATGCCAAGGGCTCGGCCACGGTCGAGAGCAACAAGGGCCAAATCTCGATCAATGCGCACATGGAGGGCCTAAAGCCCGCGAATGGTTTCGGGGTGGAGTACCTGACCTATGTGCTCTGGGCCATCACACCGGACGGGCAGTCCCAAGCTCTCGGCGAGGTGCTGCCGAGCGGCGGCAAGGACCAAGTCGACATTAAGGTAACGACCAACTTCCAAGCATTTGCCCTAATTGTGACGGCTGAGCCGTACTTCGACGTAAGCCTGCCCAGCGATGTCGTTGTTCTCCAGAACACGGTCTTGAAAAACAAAACCGAGGGCATCATCGATACGGTCAATGCACACGCCTCCCTGCTGCCGCGCGGTACTTACACGAGCACCGAGGGAGCGAACTCGCACCTGAACCCGATCACGCGGAACGATCAGTCGCCGCTTGAGCTATACGAGGCGGTCAACGCCGTCCAAATCGCCAAAGCCGCCAATGCGGACAAGTTAGCCTCCGATACTTTCGCCGGCGCGCAGCAAAATCTTCAAAATGCGCAAGCAGCGGACGGGCACAAGAGCGAGCGGAAGCAGGAAATCACCTACGCGCGCGCCGCAGTGCAGGCCGCCGAGGATTCGCGCGTCATCGCGATCCGCCGGCAGAAGGAATTGGACGAGCAGGCCGCGCAGCGTAAGCAGGAGCAGGCGCAGCAGCAGGCGCAGCAGTCCGCGCTGGAGGCTCAACAGGCGCAGCTCCAGGCGCAAAACGCCCAGCTTGAGGCGGAAAAGGCTGCCGCCGAACGCGCCGCCGCTGAAGCCAAGGCGGCGCAAGCCCAGCAGGCGCAGGCGCAAGCCGTCGATCAGGTAGCGAAGGCTCGCCAGCAGTTGCGCGATCAGCTCAACTCTGTGCTTCAAACTCAGGAAACCGCGCGCGGGCTGATTGTGAACCTGTCGGATGTGCTGTTCGATACGGGGAAGTACACCCTTAAACCGGATGCTGAGATTAAGCTGGCCAAGGTCGCGGGTATCCTCCAGGCCTACCCGGCGCTCAAGCTGCAGGTGGAGGGGTACACGGACAATGTAGGCAGTGAACAGTTCAACCAAAAGCTGAGTGAAAATCGCGCGCAAGGGGTGGGCGATTTCCTGGTCAGCCAGGGTGTGCCGCTCGCGAATGTGGCGGCTACCGGCTTTGGATTGAATGATCCGGTTGCTGACAACTCGACCGCGCAGGGTCGGGCGCAAAACCGGCGTGTGCAGTTGGTGGTTTCCGGCAACTCCATCGGCGTTCAACAGCAGGCTGAACCCTCAGGCGGTACCGCGGTGCCGTCTTCGGGCGCGCCCAGCGGAGTCGCGCAGCAGTAGATCCTCCGAAAGGCCGTCCGCCAAGGGCGGCCTTCGCGCTTGCATCTAAACCTGCTATGCGCATCGCTTTCCTCGGGTTGGGCAAGATGGGCCGCGCGCTTGCCCGCGTTTTGCTTAATAAAGGCCACGACGTCACGGTTTGGAACCGCTCTCCGCAAGCCGTCGAGGGCTTCCCTCGGAGCGCGTCCACACCGGCTGAAG
>CAXTUV010000435.1:0-3088 GCA_964247445.1 uncultured Acidobacteriaceae bacterium
GGTTGCGGCAGCCCAAGCGCTGCGTACCGCCGAGCCGTCAGAGGAGCAAGCTGCCGAAAAAGGCGATGAGGACACCCCGGAGGGAACCCGCCGGTGGCGGGGCCGCCGGGGCCGTCGCCGGAGCGGTGTGCGCGCCGGTGCCTTGGGTGCTGTGCAGTCGAGCAGTACGCTGGAGGAGGTCGAAGCCGAGCTTTCCCAGCCGGCGACCGCTCAGTTTGATCTGCCTGAGCATGGCGCGCCGGGCGGACTTGCCGCGCCGTTTGTCGTGGAACAGGTTGAGGATGAAGCGACCGGAGAAGTCACATTGCGGGCCGCGGCTGCGCCCCGGTCCGAGCCGAAGCGCCCGGTTATTACCCTGCCGGGCGAAGCGCTCTCCAAATACGGTGCCGTGCCCGCACCGTCCGCAGAGGCGCAATCGCGGCCACCGATCCAGCCGCGGCCTGTTAATTACGCGCCACCGAAACCTGCCACTCTGGTCGAATTGAACGCAGCGGGCTGGGACGGCGGAGCTGTTCTGCCCGGTGAAACGCTGAGCCGCTACCGCAAGGAGGAAAGCTCGGACCCTGCGGAGCAGATCATCTCTGTCACAGCCGAAACAGCAGAGGAAAGCGCTGTATCGGAGTCGATGGCCACACCCGCAAGCGGTCTGGAGCTGGCCGCACCCGAGATCGCGGCGGAGGCCCTGCCCGCTATCGAGCATGCTGAGCAACTCGTCACACGGTTCGAGCCGGTCGATGTCACGGCGCAAACCGCCCACGCGGTTGAGGAAGCCACACCCAGCATAGGCGGGGAGGACGCGCAGCTCCCGCCGGCGCAGCCGGTAGGCAGCGAGCCGACCGCAGCCATAACGCCTGAAGAGACGCAGGCCGACCCTGAGCCTGAATACGAGCCGCAGGAAGGTGAATCGGCTTCGCAGCCCGCGCCTCCCTACCGTAGCGAGTTGCGCTTGTCGCAGCTGTTCGGCATTGGTGAGCGGTCCGCAGTCGAGCCTGAGCCTGAACCGGAATCTGATGAGTCCGCGCCCGAGATTATGGCGGATACGGAACCGCTGCTCCCGCCCGAGATGGTCCGAGAAGACGCGCAACCCTCTGTTGACGAAGCTGAACACGAAGCTGCGGAGACTGCGGCTGAGCCGGCAGACCCGCTCGCGCGCCAACTGGAAGGTGTGGGCGAGCCTGCTTCGAGCGATGCTTTCACGCAGCTTGTAGACCAGTTGCACGGCTTTGCGCCGGGCGCGGGCCTGGTGGAGGAAGAGGTGATCGATGAGGAAGAATACGAGTTCGATCCCATTTACGCCCACAAGGACGACCACGACCTGGAAGACTTAGAAGAAGAAACTTGACGAGGCCGAGGAGGAGCCGGAATCTGGACCGGGTGAAGGAGAGCCGCAGGCGAGCGAGCGCGGCAACGGCGACCGAGGGCGCAACGGCAAGAATGGCGGTCGTCGACGCGGGGTCGGTGGGCGGCGCCAGTCGGCGCAGACCCAGGATTTGCCGATTATCTCGGACTTGCTCAAGCAGGGGCAGGAAATCCTCGTCCAGATCGCCAAGGAGCCGATCGCCAAAAAGGGCGCGCGCATCACGTCGCATATTGCACTGCCGGGGCGGTTCCTTGTTTTCATGCCGACTGTTCAGCACGTCGGTGTGTCGCGCAAAATCTCTTCCGACGAGGAGCGTCAGCGCTTAAAGCGCATTCTCATTCACGAACGAGGCGAGTTCCAGGGCGGCTTTATCGTCCGTACAGCAGCCGACGGCGCGAGCGAGGAAGAGCTGCGGGCCGACCTGCGCTTCCTTATTAACTTGTGGACCGAGATCAAGCAGCGCGCGGACAGCGCAAAGGCTCCGGCTCTGATTTACCACGACTTGAACCTGGTCGAACGAATCCTCCGCGATCAGGTGTCGAGCAACTTCGCCACGATCTGGGTGGATACGGAACAGGAGTACGAGCGGACGGTTCGCTTCCTCAACCGCTTCCAGCCGGCTCTGGTGCGGCGCGTCAAGCTGTACACCAAGGAAACGCCGCTGTTCGAGCATTTCGGAATTCAAGAGGAAATTTCAAAGGCGCTCAAATCCAAGGTCTGGCTTAAGTCCGGCGGCTCGATCGTGATCAACCAAACCGAAGCGCTGGTTGCCATCGACATCAACACCGGGAAGTATGTAGGCAAAACCGCGCGGCTTGAAGATACGATCGTTAAGACCAACCTCGATGCTATCCCGGAGATTGTGCGGCAGATCCGCCTGCGCGACTTGGGCGGCATCATTGTGATCGACTTCATCGATATGGATGAGCGACGCAATCGGACTCGCGTCCTCCAAGCGCTGGAGGAAGCCATGAAGGTGGACCGTGCACCTTCCAAGGTGCTTGCTTTCAACGATTTCGGCTTAGTCGCGATCACACGCAAGCGCGTCAAGCAATCGCTGGAACGGACCCTGAGCGTGCAATGCGAGATATGCTCCGGGACCGGCATGGTGAAGAGCCCAATTACAGTTTGCAACGAAATCTACACCGAGCTGCGCAAAATGCAGAAGCACCTGGAAGGGAAAGACGTGATGCTGCGTGTGCATCCCGAGGTCGTGAAGCAGCTTAAGAATCATGGGGCGCGCTGGATCAACGAGTACGAAGAGATGATCGGCAAAACGGTGATCATCAAGTCGGACCCGAGTTTACATCCCGAGCAGTTTGATATTCAGTAAATGGAAAAGCAGCCGCAGGAAGGGTCGGGCAGCCGGCCTTTCTTTTGGACAAAATCGCAGCCGAATATTTCCCGCAGCGCATCCATTCGAGTATTGCCGGGTTTACTCCTGAGTCACTAGAGCTTGGCAACCCAGCACTTGAGGAACAGCGATCCCATGATGAGTTTTCGCATCGCAACTTTAGCCGGTCTTGGTCTGGCATCCGCTGTCTGCATGGCAGCGGCGCAAGAGCCCGCCATGCAGCAGCTTGCTTATTCGTCTTCCGCCGGCGGCACCAACCCATTTGCAGGCGAGGACATTGACGGCCGGGATCTGGGCTCCGTGCCGGGCGGGACGATACGCGCGCGGGCCTCGCCGCAGTTCGGCGGCGGCGGCGGCAGCGGGCGCTATCACCA
>CAXTUV010000436.1:0-212 GCA_964247445.1 uncultured Acidobacteriaceae bacterium
ATCTATGACCCGGCGACCGGCAACACGGCCACCGGCGCGGGACGGACGCAGTTCGCCGGCAACCAGATTCCGCAAGGGCGGTTCAGCCCGGTGGCGCGGAACATTCTTGCGCTGATTCCGCTGCCGAATACGGGCGGGCCGGGCGCGCTCGTCAACAACTACCAAGTCAACACCAACTTTGACCAAACCACGACCACCTACGACATCAAGGT
>CAXTUV010000436.1:222-3081 GCA_964247445.1 uncultured Acidobacteriaceae bacterium
CACCGGCTGCGCGCGTCGGACCAGGTAAGCTACCGCTTCAGCCATCAAAGCACGGACACCTTTCAAGGCCCGGCGTTCGGGCAGGCGGGCGGCCCGGGCTCAAGCGGCGCGAACGGAACCAATCGGGTCTTCAATACAGCGGCCGAGTACAACCACATCTTCTCGCCCAAGCTGTTTACCGAGGTGCGCGTCGGCGTGGACCACTACCGCAACAATGTCCGGCAGATCGATTTCGGCACAAACGCCTCGGACGCGGTCGGCATCCCGGGCGTGAATGTCAGCCCGTTTACGAGCGGACTTTCGGGTATCACGATCAACACGTACTCCGCGCCGATCGTGGGTTACTCCGCTTCGTTCCCGTGGAACCGGGGCGAGACGAACATCTCCTTCGCGAACACCTGGACGCGCCTCCTGGGCAACCACTCGCTCAAGTTCGGAGCGGAAATCCGCCGGGTGCGGGACGACCTGACGCAAGGGCAGACTTTTGGGCCGCGCGGCGCGTACACCTACGCCGACGGGCAAACGAGCATTCCCGGCGCGCGGACGAGCTTCGGCAATGACTTCGCGTCGTTCCTGCTGGATCAACCCAACCTGGTCGGACGCGACGTAAACATCAATGATGCATCCTGGCGGCAGACCTTGTACTTTGGGTTTATTCAGGACGCTTGGCAGGCGACGCACGACCTGACCGTCACCTATGGCTTGCGTTGGGAGTTTTACCCGCCCGCCACGCCGCGCGCAACCGGCGGCTTTTCGCAGTACAACCCGGCGGATAATACTTTGGAGGTCGCGGGTTACGGAGCGGTTCCGAAGGATCTCGGACTGCGGCGGAACTACCGCGACTTTCAACCGCGGATCGGCCTGGCCTATCGGGCAGGGTCGAAGACCGTGGCGCGGGCCGGGTTCGGCATCAGCAACACGCCGTTCCAGGACAACAATTACGCCTTCAACTTGCCGGTACGGCAGAACATCTCGTTCAATCCGGCGAACAGCTTTGTCGCGACACCGGCTTCGCTCGCGACCGGTTTCCCTACCGCTCCTCCGGTTACGGTACCGGCGAGCGGCATTCTCACGGCCCCGATCGCGTCGCAGTGGGTTGTGGTCAACCCCCAATACAAAGACCCGACCGTGCTCTCCTACAACCTGACAGTGGAGCGGGAGCTCGGCGCGGGTTGGGTGGGTACGGCGGCCTATGTGGGCAATGTGGGGCGGCAAGTGCCGGCTATCTTCAACCTGAACGCGGCAACCGTGGCCGGGCTGGGCCGGCAGGGGCAGCCGGAGTTCGCGACCTTCGGCCGCACGGCCGCGACCAACGAGTACGGGCGCGGCACCAACTCGAACTACAACGGCTTGCAGGCGCGGCTCAATCACCGGTTCGCGAATGGGATTTCGTCGACCTCCAGCTACGCCTACCAAAAAGCGCTCGGGTTTATCTCAACCACCACCGGGCTGGGTGCATTCAACTTCTACCTGGACCCGGCGCGCGACTACGCGCCCTTGAACTGGAACCGCACGCACACCTTTACGCAAAGCTTCGTGTACGAGCTGCCGGCGGGCAAGGGCAAGCGCTTCCTGCAAAACGGCGTGGGCGGGGCCGTTTTGGGCGGCTGGCAAGTGAGCGGCGTATTGTCGGCCGAAACCGGAACGCCTTTGTTCATCACCGCGAGCGCCGCCACCCTGAACGCGCCCGGCAATACGCAGGTGCCTAACCTGGTCGCGCCGTTCCGCCGCATTAAGAGCATCGGGGCGAGGCGGCAATGGTTTGACCCCACCTCGTTCGCCGCGCCGACCGGAGCCGCCTACGGAAACCTGGGCAAGAACGTATACAGCGGGCCGGGGTTCACCACATTTGATTCGACGCTGACCCGGACCATTCCGCTTACAGAGCGGGTGGCTCTGCAGCTGCGTGCCGACGGATTCAACGCGCTGAACCACCCGGCGTTCGCGAACCCGACCGTGGACTCGACGAGCTTCGGGCAGGTGACGAGCACTGCGGTGTCGGGCTCGCGGCAGCTGCAGTTTGCGGGAACGCTGAATTTCTGAAAGCGGAAGTCTAGGATAAAAGTCATGCACACACGCCGGATGTTTCTGGGCTCGCTCGCGGCTATCGGGGCTGCATCGGCACTGCGCGGGCAGACCGCGCCCGACCCGTTCCGCCTATCCGTCATCAACGACGAAATCTCGGACGACCTGGAGCATGCCGCGCAGGTCGCCGCGCACGACTTCGGGCTCCAGTGGATCGAAATGCGCAGTGTGGGCGGCAAGAACATCTCGGCCCTCAGCGACACGGAAGTGGCCGACGCGCGCAAGGTTCTTACGGCGCACAAGCTGCGCGTGACCGACCTTGCGAGCCCGCTCTTTAAGGTGGATTTTCCCGGCGCGCCTGTCTCGAAAACGCCGGAGCGGCCGCACGATGAGTTTCACGTTCATGAGGACCCGGCGGCACAGGACATGGTCCTGGACTGTCTGATCCTGATCGCGAAGGCGCTGGGGACCGAGCGCATCCGATGTTTTGATTACTGGCGGCTGGAAGACCCGAAGCCTTTCCGGGCGGCGATCAATGCCAAGCTGCGCGACGCGGCGGAGCGCTGCAGGAAGCAAGGCATCCTGCTGATGCTTGAAAACGAGCAGGCCTGCAACACGGCCACCGGCCCGGAAGCGGCGGCGACGCTCGCGGCGGTGCCCAACATCTACCTGAACTGGGATCCGGGCAATGCTGCTTCGGTCGGCGCGAAACCGTTTCCCGACGGCTACGCCCTGCTGCCGAAGAGCCGGATCATGAACGTGCATGCCAAGGACGTGAAGTTCGGCCCCGACGGGAAGCCGCAGTGGGCCCCGGTGGGCGGGGGCGTGGTGGAG
>CAXTUV010000437.1:0-3078 GCA_964247445.1 uncultured Acidobacteriaceae bacterium
GCATTCACCCACTTGTAGGTGTTGACGCCCGAGCCCTGCATGAAGCGGTACGCGGCCGGGATGCCCCAGGGCGAGAACAGGAAAGTCGCCATGTGCGTCGACTCCGGCGTGTTCGCCAGGAAGTCAAAGAAGCGGTCGCTCTGCTGACGGTTGGTCAGCGGGTCCGGCTTAAAGGCATGCACCATGTCCGGAAACTTGGTCGCGTCGCGGATAAAGAACACCTTCAGGTTGTTGCCGACCAGGTCCCAGTTGCCGTCCTCGGTGTAGAACTTGACCGCGAAGCCGCGCGGGTCGCGCAGGGTCTCGGGCGAGTGGCCGCCATGGACAACAGTCGAAAAGCGCGTGAAGATCGGGGTCTGCTTGCCAGCGGTTTGGAACAGCTTGGCGCGGGTATACTTCGCGATCGGCTCATCGCCCACCATGCCGGTCGGCTCGAAGAAGCCGTGCGCCGCGGAGCCGCGGGCATGCACCACACGCTCGGGGATGCGCTCGCGGTCGAAGTGCGTGATCTTCTCAAGGAAGTGATAATTCTCAAGCGTCGCCGGCCCGCGCGCGCCGACCGTGCGCAGGTTTTGGTTGTCGAATACAGGGTGGCCCTGGCGGGTCGTCAGGGTGCCTTGCGAGGCCGCCGCATGCCCGTTTCCGTTGCCCTTTCCGTTGGTGTGGGGGCCATTTCCGTTGCCGTTTTTGTGTCCGTTCGTGTCTGCCATCAGCACATCCCCTCCTGGCCGAAGCCGTTCCCTAGATCATACCGCTCAACTCGGATAACTATTCTCGTTTATCGTGAAAATCTTTACGCCAAACCGGCGGCGATTTTGCGCATATCGGCATAGCTGGCCTGCACGCCGGGCAGCGGATCGTCCGGGTGGATCTCGTACTCCAGATCCACCCATCCCGGATACCCGACAGCCACCAGTGCTTCAAAAATCCCGCGCACCGGCATCTTGCCTTCGCCTACCGCGACCTGACTTTCCTTGGCCTGGAAATCAGCCAAATCTTTCATATGGATGTTGTGCAGGCGCGGCCCGGCTGCATGGATCGCCGCAACCACATCCGTCCCGGCGCGAACGCAGTGGCCCACGTCGATGCAGCAGCCCAGGCGCGCGTCATAGGGCTTCACCGCGGCAAGCACGTCCAAGGGCGAAGGCCACAACTTATCCTCCGGCCCATGATTGTGGATTGCGATGCGGATGTCGTACTCCTTCACAAACCGCTCCAGGCGGGGCAGGGTCGCGGGCGCGGGGTCGCCCGCGACGATCACCGGTACGCCGGCACGTTTCGCGTACTCGAACTTCGCCCGGATGTCGGCATCCTCGTCTTTCGAGAAATACACCGCGCCGACCGCATGCAGTCCGATCCCGGCCGCTTTATACGCCGCCGCGGCTTGCGCCTCGCCCGCCGGGTCCGACGGCAGGTGATCCTTCACGTCCTTCGCGTTCAGCCCGGTCACCTGCAGCTGCTGCATGAAGCCGATCAGCTGCGCCCGGTCGAAGTTGCGGAAGGTGTAACTCGCAAGCCCTAACCGGATCGACGACGCTTGCGGGAGCGCGGCAAACGCTCCGGCAAGCAGCCCGAACTCCCGCCGCGTCAGCATCAGACTCGCGGAGCCCAGCCGGGCTCGTAGGCGCGCGTCCACAGCTTCATCGCCTCGGGGTCGTCCACGATCCTGCCGCCTTGCGCGGGGTCCACCTGCAACTCGCGCTTCGAGACCCAGGCGATGTTGGAAAGCTGCAGCATCGTCACCGCCACATTGCCGACCGCGATGGGCGAGTGCAGCGGCTCACCCTTCTGCACCGCTGCAATGAAGTTCGCGAAGTGCGCGTCCGTCATCTCGTCCGCACCCAGCAGGTCGGTTGAGGAGGTTTGCTTGCCCGGCTTGCGGAACTCCGCCGTCTTATTACCCTTCCAGTCGTACACCTCGTAGCCGTCGCGGTCCACCAGCACCGAACCTTTCGTGCCCTCGATCACCGAACCCCGGTCGCGGTTGTAAAGCTTCATGCCTTGGCAGCTCTTACCCTCCCAGCTGATCATCTTGTCCGGGTAGGTGAAGCTGGTGTTCAAGGTGTCGTAGAACTGCCAATCGTCCTTGTACTGGTAGCGCCCGCCCGAGGCCGTCACCCGCTCCGGGTAGTCCACCGCGAGCGCCCAACGGCACACATCCACCTCGTGGGTGCCGTTATTCAGGGTTTCGCCCGTGCCGTACTCGCGAATCCAGTGCCAGTTGTAGGGGTGTACCTGGTCGCGGTAGGGCGTGCGCGGTACGGGTCCCTGCCACAGATCCCAGTTGAGCTGCGCGGGCACGGGCGCACCCGGTTTGCCGTAGGTCGTCGGCTTGCGGACGTTTGAGTACCAAGCCTTCGCGTAGTACGGGTCGCCGATCATCCCGCCGTGGATCTTGTCTACGATCTCAATCGTGTGGGCGGAAGAGCGCTGCTGCGTCCCCATCTGCACCTGTTTCCCGTACTTGCGCTGCGCCTCCACCAGCATCACGCCCTCAGCCGGATTGTGGCTGCACGGCTTTTCGACGTACACATGCTTGCCTGCCTGGAGCGCCGCGATCGCCATGGGCGCGTGCCAGTGGTCGGGGGTGGCGATCGACACCGCGTCGATCTCCTTAAGCGCGAGCACTTTGCGGAAGTCCTGGTCCGTCGCCGCTTTGTCGCCCATGGCCTGCGCGGTCTGGTCCGCGAACTTGGCCAGGATGACTGTATCCACATCGCACACATGCGTGATGCGCGCATTTGCTTTATTGGTTTTGAGTGCAGCCAGGTGCGCGTACGCTCGGCTGTTCAGCCCGATGACCGCGAAGTTGAGCCGGTCGTTCGCGCCCACGATTTGCCCGTAGCTTTTCGCGGTCATGACCGCCGCGGCACCCGCCGTCCCTACAAACTCACGCCGTGTCCACATACAACCCTCCTTCACGCCACCGTCGGCGGCGCGCTGATCCCGGCCTCGCCCAATGCTTTCTTCAGGCCGGCCATGCTGCCGCGCGAGCTTGCTTCCGGCCCCGCGCCGCTCTTCCAGTGCGTTTCAAGCGACAACCCATAGCGGTAGCCGTCGCGCTTCAAGGCTTCAAGC
>CAXTUV010000438.1:0-3073 GCA_964247445.1 uncultured Acidobacteriaceae bacterium
CGCAACGGCAACAACCTCGGGCTGCGCTTCCCGGCGCTGCTCCAGGAGCTTGCCGCAGCCGTGCCCGAAGGCTCGATCGTGGACGGCGAGCTGGTCGCGCTCGACCCGTCCGGCAGGCCCGACTTCCACCTGCTCCAGAACTTCGGGACACGCAGCGCTCGCTTCGTCTTCTTCGCTTTCGACCTGCTCCTCCTTGCCTGGGCGGACCTCACGGACAGGCCGCTCGCCGAGCGGCGCGAGCTGCTCCGCCAGGCTCTCCGGCAGAGCGGGGGCGTGCAGCTTTCCGAAAGCTTCCAGATCCGGGCCGAGCGGATGCTGGAACTGGTCCGGGAGCAGGGCTTGGAGGGCATTATCGCCAAGCGGCTGTCGAGCACCTACGAGCAGGGGCAGCGCAGCGGCGCGTGGGTCAAGGTGCGGCTCGAGCTCGCGCAGGAGCTGGTCATCGCGGGCTGCACGCCCGGCGCGCACGGCTTCGACGCGGTCCTGGTCGGCTTTTACCGCGGAGACGAGCTGCACTACTGCGGAAGCGTCCGCAACGGGTTCACCACATCGAGCCGCCGCGCCCTCCATGCCCGGCTCGCTCCGCTCAAAACAGAAGCGTGCCCGTTCGTGAACTTGCCGGACACAAGGTCCAAGCGCTGGGGCCAGGGGCTGACGGCGGCCAGGATGAAGCGCTGCGTATGGCTGCGGCCCGAAACGGTCGCGCAGTTCCGCTTCCTGGAGTGGACCCCGGACAACCGGCTGCGCTACCCGAGCTTTGTCGCCGTGCGCGAGGACAAGGAGCCCCGCTCCATCATGAAAGAGGGTGGAGCATCGGCTGCCGCGCGTAAAGCGCCGCGCGGCGTGAGCGCCGACCGCAAACAACGTCCGGCTTAGCCGTATCCCTAGCTGTCTTTCTGGGTTATACCCCAGCGCGACGCTGCATGCGCGACAGCTTTGCGTCGCTCTAGGGTCGTTTTCAGCCTTCTGCGACAGCTCCAGCACAGCTTCTAAGAGCCCATCGCGACACTTCAGTCTGCTCCGTTGGTCCCGGGCGGCTGTGCCGGCTCGAAGAGGGGTGCCGGGCTGCTGCCTTGCTCCTCGCGAAAGTTGCTCAGGCCCACCCCCGCCAGCCGGTAGAGCTGCGCGGGGGATAGCGCAATGCGCTCGCGCAGGGCAAGCGCCATGGCGGCAAGCTCCTCCGCGCTCGCCGGCGGCACAGGAGGCGTGAGGCTGCGCGTGAGCTGCTCGAAGCCGGCGGTCTTGAGCTTCAGCACTACGGTGCGCGCCGTGCGGCTCTCCCGGCGTGAAGCAGCCCAGACCTTCTCGGCCAGGCGGCGGATCGCCGGCTCCGTCTCTGCCAGCGGGATGTCTCGCGCGAAGGTGTCCTCGGCCGAGATGGACCGCACCGGCCGGTCGGCGACCACCGGGCTCGGGTCGACGCCGCGGGCGAGCACGTGGAGGCGCAAGCCGTAGCGGCCGAAGCGGGCCTCCAGTTCCTCAAGGGTTCGGCCCCGCAGCTCGCCCACCGTCGTGGCACCCATCTGCTTGAGCCGCTCCTCGGTGACCTTGCCGACGCCCGGGATGCGCCCCACGGGCAGGGGCTCGAGAAAGGCCTCGACGTCCTTGGGCTGGATCACGAACAAGCCGTCCGGCTTGCGCCAGTCGGAGGCGATCTTCGCGAGGAACTTGTTCGGAGCCACGCCCGCGGAGGCGGTCAACCCGAGCTCGTCCCGGATCGCCTGCCGGATGGCCTGGGCGACGCGGGTCGCGGTGGGCAGCCCGGTCTTGTTCCGGGTCACCTCCAGGTAGGCTTCGTCGAGCGAGAGCGGCTCGATCACGTCCGTATGCCGCAAAAGGATGGCGCGCACCTGGCGCGAGACGGCCTTGTAGCGGGCGAAGTTGGGCGGCAGGAAAACCGCCTCGGGGCAGAGCCGCTCGGCCCGGAGGGCCGGCATGGCGGAGCGGACGCCCGAGCGCCGGGCCTCGTAGGAGGCAGCGCAGACGACGGAGCGGCTGCCGCGATGAGCGACCACGACAGGCCTGCCGCGCAGGGCCGGATCGTCGCGCTGCTCGACCGACGCGTAGAAGGCGTCCATGTCGATGTGCACGATCTTGCGCGCGGGTTCCATGGAATGATTCTCCCGCCTGCGAGGGTCAGACCGTTCTCCGGAGCACTCCGGCGGACCGGAAGGTATGCCTGAAAGGTATACCTTTGGAACTGGTGAGCCTTGCCTCACAGGTATACCCGGCCATCCAGCGCTCATATTCCTATGTGGCTGACTCCACGGCCCAACGCACGGTTTCGCCCGGCGGTTGCGGATGAGCGGTAGCGCGCGCGAGACTTCCCGCGCGGGCTTGCTTCGATGGCATGGCCGGTACTTTCCGCCTCGCACTCCCCGTAGCGGAACTGGAGCGGTGCCGCAGCTACCCTGACCTTGCGTTCACCAATGCACGTTCAAATGACAAGTTTGATAGGGTGGCAGCATGATTCTTGCGACTCTAACCCCAGCCGAACAAATCAGCGCGCCAAAGCAGTCCGCTCCGGATCTCAAAGTGGCGTGGACACGCTTCGCGCGGTTCTGGAGCCGTTTAACGGACCGCCTGCCCACCAGTGACAAGTGGGCTGACGAGGAAGATCACTTCTTCACGGTCTGGGATTGAAATGCTCACACCACCCGACGCCGCGGGTGCCCTGCGGGTCAGCTGCGACGCTGAGTTCCAACCGGAACCAGTTTTATGGGTGCTTACGCGTTAACGCGATTGAACTAATAGTCTTTTACTGTTCACTGTCGGCACCGGGCACAAGACCACCATCGGGCGATGCAGGTGCATCCTGCGCAGGCAGGCTACCCAGCAAGAGACAGCTCGATAGGAGCCGGCGAAGCATGGCAGGAGCTTGTCAGCTGACTAGACGAGGGATTGAAGCGCGCGCCTGTTGGCCTGAAATCACCATTTCAGGGAGCGCGTGCCGTTCTGTTTACCAGCTGACACTCCTAGGCGACGCGCGCATGCGTGGCGGTCCGCGTCGAACGCGTTCAGGAAATCTTTCATCAGACTGGGATGCTAAGCATCAGAAGCACACGCCGACAAT
>CAXTUV010000439.1:0-3072 GCA_964247445.1 uncultured Acidobacteriaceae bacterium
GCACACCGTGACCAAGGATTACTTGGAAACGCAGCTTGCCATCTTGATGGGTGGCCGCATCGCCGAGGAAATCTTCCTCAAGCAGATGACCACCGGTGCCGGTAACGACATCGAGCGCGCCACAGACCTGGCCCGCAAGATGGTGTGCGAGTACGGTATGAGCCGCATGGGTCCGCTCACCTTCGGCAAGAAGGAAGAGCAGATCTTCCTCGGCCGCGAGATTTCGCAGCATCGCGACTTCTCGGAAGAGACCGCGAAGCAGATCGATGCCGAGGTCCGCTCCATGGTCGACGCGGCCTATCAGTCGGCTTATGGAATTCTCGACGGCAAGCAGGATGTCATGCACCGCATGGCGAGTGCCCTGCTTGAGCGGGAAACGATCGACGCGAATGATATCCGTGCACTTCTTGAGGGCAGGGAACTGCCCCCGATGAAGATGCCCGGCGGCCCATCGAACGGCACCCCGACCGGCGATGTCCAGCAGGTGCTCAAGCCAGAGCCTAAGCACGGCGGCGCGTTCCCGGAGGGCAGCCCTTCGCCGGCGTAACCCTCTCACCACAAGCCTAAGCAGCGAGAGGCAGCCCGCAAGGGCTGCCTCTCTTGTTTCCGGTTGTCCGCTCTGGAAAGGAGAGCTCGCATGCGGCAGCGCTCCTCCCTGATCCTGCTGATCGTCATGCTGGATGCGATGGGTATCGGCATGGCATTCCCGACCATGCCTGCTCTGCTGCGCGTACTTCTTCATGGAGGCGGATCAGCAACGGTCGCGCGGCATTACGGCTTTCTGCTGGCTGCGTATGCCGGCACCAATCTGCTGTCCTCGCCGGTACTTGGGGTGCTCAGCGACCGGTACGGACGCCGTCCGGTGTTGCTCGCAGGCCTGTTCGGTACTGCCTTCGATAACCTGATCCTGGCGCTCGCTCCCACTCTTTCTGTTTTGTATCTGGGCCGCACACTTGCCGGCATCACCGGGGCTACCCTAACTGTCGCGAATGCCTATGTCGTCGATACCGCGAAACAGGATCGCGCGCAGGCGTTTGGGCGCATGAATGCCTGCTTCGGAATCGGGTTTATCGCGGGGCCTGTGCTGGGAGGCTTTGCCGGAAACTACGCGGTCCGCGCGCCATTTTTTCTGGCGGCGGCACTGAACTGCCTCAGTGCCCTCATCTGCTTCATCGCGCTTCCTGAGTCACGGGAAAGCAAGCTCGGCGGAGCGGAATCGCTGCGCTTCGGCCAACTGAACCCGTTCGCGCCTTTGGCGAACATCTTTGCCATCGTCGGTATCGCGCCGCTGCTTTACGTTTTTGCCGCGATCAGTGCAGTCAATCAGGTTACGGGTGCGCTCTGGGTCGTCTACGGCAACACACGCTTTGGCTGGTCACCGATGTTGGTAGGCGCGTCACTTGCGCTCTATGGGCTTCTTTATGCCCTCGGGCAAGCTGTGTTGCCGAAATATGTGGAACACCGCCTGGGCCGGCCGGGCACGGTTGCCGGCGGCATTGCCGCGGACATGACCGGCTTCGGGCTGTTTGCCCTAGCGCGCACCACCACGGCTGCTTTCGCGGTGATGCCGCTCTTCGCGGCAAGCGGCATTTCGCTGCCGTCCTTACAGTCCATGCTTGCGGACCACGTGGAAGAGTCCCGCCAGGGCGAACTACAGGGTGTGCTCACGAGCATCAGTTCCATCCTTGCCGTGCTTACTCCCGTTGCTGCTTCAAGCTTGTATGGGCTGCTCCAGCAGAAGTTGCCACAGCTGCCCGGAGCGATCTGGCTTTTCGCCCTGCCTTTGTTTGCGCCCTGCTTCTTTTTACTGCGAAGCGGGGCCAGAACAGAGCCAGAGTAATCTGGTGCCAGCAAGAAGATTAAGCAGGGTCGGCAGCGGCTTCCAGCTACGTCCGCCGCCAGCGTACTCCGCCCTTGCCGTCTTCAATCGCAATCCCCTGGGCGTGGAGCTCGTCACGAATTGCGTCTGATCGCGCAAAGTCGCGAGCACGCCGGGCTCGCTGCCTTTCCTCCAGAAGTGCCTCCACCCGAACATCTGAAAGCTCGCGTTGAGCAAGCAGGGCAGCCGGAACTTCGCCCAGCCGACCTTCACTCTCCGCCCAGACTAGGGCTGTTTGCGTGATGGCCGTATCGTCGGTTGAAAGCACGGCAAAGATGCAGTCGAAGCGGGCCAGCAGCTCCAGAAGCGCACGTGCATTTTCCGGTCCGAGGCGGTCAGCGTCGGCGGCTGTGTTCGCCAAGCGCACGGTTTCAAATACCGCGGCCCGCGCCGCCGCGGTATTCAGGTCATGCGCAAGTGCCTCGTCAAACGCCCGCGTGTGCTGCGCGATCTCTACGTTCTCAGAGCCGCTTTGAGCTTTCAAAGCCGACACGCGGTCGCGAAATGCCCGCAACCGCTCCAAGGCCGCCGACTCCGCCTGGAGGCCTTCAAATGTGAAATTGAGCGGTTGACCATAGGGAACCGCGATCAGCAGTGAACGAATTGCCGAAGCTTTGTACCCGCGCAGCAGCAAGTCGCGCAGCGTATGGAAGTTCCCCTCCGACTTCGACATCTTCTTGCCGTCCACCAGCAGGAAACGCACATGGAACCAGTGACGAGCGAACGGCACACCCGTCGCGCCCTCCGATTGTGCAATCTCGTTCTCGTGGTGCGGAAACATCAGGTCCTCGCCGCCCGCGTGGAGATCGAACGAGGGGCCGAGATAGCGCATCGCCATGGCGGAGCACTCGATATGCCAACCCGGACGGCCCGGGCCGATGGCGGAAGCCCAGTGATGCTCACCGGGCTTGGGTGCCTTCCACAACGCGAAGTCGCGGGCGGAGTCCTTGTCGTACTCGTCCACATCCACCCGCGCGCCGTCGTGCATGCCGCTGAAATCTTTTTTCGAAAGTTTGCCGTACTCCGGGTCGCCCGCGATACGGAAGTACCAGGAGCCGTCCTCGACTCGGTATGCCAACCCCTTTGCGGCCAGCTGTTCCACAAGCGCCACCATTTCCGGGATGTGCTCGGTCGCGCGCGCGACCACGGTGGGCCGCTCACCCCGGAGCCAAACCAGCTCCTCGAAGAAGGCG
>CAXTUV010000440.1:0-1881 GCA_964247445.1 uncultured Acidobacteriaceae bacterium
CGGGCGCGGTGCTGCTCGAACACTTAGCCGCGCAGCATCCGGGCGACCCGACCCTTGCCTACGACCGTGCTGCGGCCTACCTGCGCGCGGGGCGACCGGCTGAGGCCGTGCCTGTGCTGCAAGGCTTAGAGGCCGCGGGGCAGGGACTTGCCGGCGATACGGTGAACCTGCTGGGCGCGGCCTTGAGCGGCAGCGGGCAGGTCGAGGCGGCAATCGCCGCGTACCGGCAGGGCGCGGCGGATACCCCGCATGACGAGCGCTATTATATCGACCTGGCGGCGCTCAGCGTGGAGCACCAATCGCCTGAGGCAGCCTTGACGGTACTGGATGCCGGGCTCGCGCAGAACCCGGGCTCCGCCGCGCTGCGGACCCTGCGCGGTGCGGTGCGGGCGCAGATGGGGCAGAACGATGCCGCCACGGGCGACTTTGAGGCGGCCGAGCGTTTGCAACCCTCGAAGCTGTACGGTGCTGTGGGCTTGGGTGTGCTGCTGCGCGACGGGAGCAAGCTGCCGGAGGCCGAGCGGCTGCTGCGGGAGCGGCTGCGCGCGCACCCGCGCGATGCGACGCTCCACTACCTGTTGGCCGACGTGCTGGTGCGCGAGGGAGCCGCGCCGGGCGAGCCGCGCTTCAAAGAGGCGCGTGCGCTGCTCCAAAAGGCCGTGACCGCGCAGCCGGAACTGGCCGCCGCGCACGGCGAGCTGGGCAAGCTGGACCTCGAAGCAGGCGATGCGGCTTCGGCGATCCAAGAACTGGAGCAAGGGGTGCGCTACGACGCGGGCGACCGCACTTCACTCAACCAGCTGGTGGCTGCCTACCGCCGCGTCGGGCGCACCGAGGATGCTTCGCGGGCTGCCGCCCGTTTGGCTGCGGCGGTGGAGCGCGACCGCAATGGGGAAACCGAGCGCAACCGTGTGCACCTGCTCCCGGCCGCGGAGACGCGGTAGGTGCCCACACGGCGCGAAACCTTGGCCGGACTGCTGGGAGCGGCGGCAACCGCCGCATGGGGGCAGGGCGTCGCAACGCGGCAAGTAAAGCCGCAGGCGCGGGTGAAGAGCGCCGCGCCGCCCTTTGCTGCTCGGTTTGTGGATGTGGCACAGCAAGCCGGGCTGCGCGCGCCGGTCATCTACGGCGAAGCGTCGCATAAGGATTACATCCTGGAAGCGATCGGCTGCGGCTGCGCCTTTGTGGACTATGACAATGACGGGTGGATCGATATCTTTATCTTGACTGGGCAGCGGCTGGCCGATACGCCGCCGGGCACGACCAATCGCCTGTACAAGAACAACCGCGACGGCACTTTTACCGATGTTACCCGCGAGGCCGGCTTGGAACATACCGGCTGGGCTTGCGGCGTGTGCGTGGGTGACTACAACAACGATGGCTGGGAAGACCTGTTCGTTACGTATTGGGGGCAGAATAAGCTTTACCGCAACAACGGCAACGGCACCTTTACCGACGTGACGGAGGCAGCCGGGCTCGGGTACGAGGGGAAAACACGGTGGGGCGCGGGCTGCTCGTGTCCCGACTACAACCGCGACGGGCACCTCGACTTATTCGTTTCCAATTACATTGATTTTTCGCTGGACGCCGTCCCCAAGCCCGGCGCGAACGTCAACTGCAACTTCCGCAACATCCCGGTGAACTGCGGCCCGCGCGGGCTGCCTTACGGCCGGCACTGGCTGTATCGCAACAACGGCGATGGAACATTCACCGATGTGAGCGACGCGGCGGGCGTCAGCAAGGCGAAGGAAAGCTACGGCATGACCGTGGTCGCGGCGGACTTCGACGATGACGGCTGGCCGGATATTTACGTGGCCTGCGATTCGGTCCCGAGTGTGCTGTTCATGAACAACCACGACGGGACGTTTCGTGAAGAGGGTT
>CAXTUV010000440.1:1891-3065 GCA_964247445.1 uncultured Acidobacteriaceae bacterium
GCTGCGTGGGGTAGCCCTGAGCAACGACGGCGTAGAGCAGGCCGGCATGGGCGTGGGCGTCGGCAACTATCGTCTGGATGGGCGGCTCGATATCTTCAAGACGCACTTCACCGACGACACCAGCGTGCTCTACCGTAACCTGGGCAAAGGGAACTTCGACGACGCGACCGCGACGGCCCGGCTCGGCGTGGAAACGCGGTTCACGGGCTGGGGCGCGGGCATCGCCGACCTGGATAACGACGGCAACCCCGACATCCTGTTGGTCACGGGCAGCGTGTATCCGGAGGTGGAAGCGAAGCTGCCCGCTTACCCCGACAAAACGCCGCGCGTGGTCTTCCGCAATGTCGGCGAAGGGCGGTTCGATGAGTTGATCGAGGAAGCGGGCCCGGGTATTGCCGCCAAGCACACCAGCCGCGGCTGCGCATTCGGGGACTTCGACAATGACGGCGACCTGGACGTGCTGGTCGTGAACCTGAACGAGCCGCCTTCGCTCCTGCGCAATGACCTGCCCGCCGGGCCTGATCGGCATTGGATCAAGGTCAAGCTGGTGGGCCGCACCTCGAACCGCTCGGCCATTGGCGCGCGCGTCACGGCCAAGTACGCGGGCAAGCTGCAAGCGCAGGAAGTCCTGAGCCAAAGCAGTTTTTTCTCAGCCAATGACACCCGTTTGCACTTTGGGCTGGGGCGCGCGGCGGCGGTGGACTTAGTCGTTCGCTGGCCTACCGGCGCGCAGCAGACCTTTGCCGGGGTGGCTGCGAATCAGGTAGTCACCATTGATGAGCACACCGGCCTTGTACAGGCTGCTTCCAAGCCGACGGCCCATGGCGGCGGACACGCGGGCGCTCCGTCTTGCTGAGACCTTCATTACGTTCTTGCCAGGACCGCTTTTCCGCCTGGACCATCGTTCAGCAAGCCTGAGCTTCCGTACGAGGGATGCGGTTACACTCGTGAGGCCGGCACAGCCCGGAGCCGCTTGACGTGTTGTTGACCGGCGCGGCACACTGGTGCCCTCCCCCGTCGCACCACCGGCTCGCTAACCGATTTTCAGCTTGGGCCCGATCGGCGCTGGGGTTCGGAAAGGCTGCCCTATGCGCTTCGCCCACCTCCTACCTTGGCTTCTACTGCTGCCTGCCGCTCCGCTTACCGCACAGCTCGCACCCGGCTATCTGGTTTC
>CAXTUV010000441.1:0-586 GCA_964247445.1 uncultured Acidobacteriaceae bacterium
GCCCATGGGTGAGCACAATCGCGTTCGGGGCGGTGGTGAAGTGCGTGTCAGCCCAGCGGCGGATACGCCCGCTTGTTACCGGCAGACCTGTATCGACCAGCGTCCACGAGCCGTCCGCATGCGTTACGGCGAACACATTCACGAAAGCAATCCGCAGCCCTTGCACGCCGGGAGCGACGCGCTCCATCGGCACCACTTGCTCGTCGGGTACGAGCACTTTATCCATGCGCACCTTCCTTGAAGGCTAGGATGCGGGCTTCCACTTTTCGAGAAACTCATGGACGGAGGAGGAGTCCATATGCCGCATGTCGCGGAACTCGCCGCTGGTTTGCGACGCCAAAATCTTGCCGTCCGGCTGCACCACGGCAAGCGCCGGCACACCGTGGTCGACCTCCACCCCATACTTTGCGGCAAGCTGGATGTTCTGGTCGAAATGCCCGATATTCACGTCGACCAGCGTGAAGTTTTTCTGGAGCAAACCCTGGTTCTCAGGCTGGTGAAAGTACACATTCAGCACCTGGCAGTCCCCGCACCAGTCGCCGCCGAAGTCGAGCAGGACGCGCTTGTGGTCGCGCTTGGCCGTGGC
>CAXTUV010000441.1:603-3054 GCA_964247445.1 uncultured Acidobacteriaceae bacterium
GATGTGAGCATGCGGCAGCGGCTTTTGCGCGACCGGCTGCTGCACGGGCGGCTTGCAGGCAACAAGGGCAAGCAGGGAAAGCACCAGGAACTTCGTCATCGCTTCTCCTCAGGAAAATAGTCCTTTACAGATGAGGAAGCCAAGCCTGGGATGCACAAAGCCGCTCGAAGCTCTACTCAGCTATGGGCCGGCTCAATTCTGTCCGCCATTGCGCGGAGTCAAGTGTGGTATTCGGCCCGAGGAGGTAGCGCTCCCAAGCCTCTTGAGTCGTCGGCACATGTTCGCGCGCGGCCCAAGCCATCAGCTCGCCCCAGGCTGCAACCAAGCCGGCGTAGGAACCCTGGTGCACGACGCGCACCACCCGCATGGCGGGCCACTCGCCGGGCTCTACGCGGCCTGCGGCGCGCACCGCCTCATAGACCGGAAAGCATACCTCCAAATCGAAGAACGCGTCGGGCGGACGGAAGTGGTGCGTAAAGAGCGGTCCGGCGGGGGCCACGCCTTGGCTTCGGAGCTCCGCGAGCAGCTCGTTCGTCAGCGCCTCCATATGCCTGCCGATCTCGGCGGAAGGCACACGGGCGTGGATTTTTGCCATGGGGAGTGCTTCGGTTTGGATAATGGACGGGGTCATGGGAATCCTTTACCGGAAGGCGGCACTGATATCAGCCCACAGTATTTCGCGATCGCGGAGGAGAATGCGGTCCACAGTGGGCAGGCCGCCGTCAACCCAGCGCATCACGATGCCTCCTTCAGGCTCGACCACGTAAATGGCCGGAACGCCCATGGCTTCAAAATCAGCTAGGCGCGCCCGAAGCTTCGCGATGCGGTCCTCAGGGCTGAGAACTTCGAAAGCAATCAACGGGGGTGTGACCGCGATGCGCTCATGTTCCGTGCCTGCCGCGATCACAGCGACATCCGGAATGCGATAGCGGCGCTCTCCGGTTTGGGTACGCAGCTCCGCCCGAACGCGAATGTTCCATTCATCTGAGCGCATCCAGAAAAAGCCGCTGATGGAGGTTTGCCAGGCAGAATGCAGTCCTTCGCCCATCGCGCGCTCCTCTATGACTCCGTCCACGAACTCCGCGTCCGGTTCGTAGCTGGTACGCAGGTACTCTTCTTCCGAAATCAGCGTGGGTGTCGCCATCATCACCTTCCCGGCTCAGTTTTACAGCTCCACCGCATGCTCGGCAACGAGCTTCTTCGCAGCTGCCGCGAACTCCGCGAGCGGCACGGACCGGCTCTCGTTCGACCCACGCTTGCGCACGCTCACCGCCCCCGCCTCGGCCTCCTTGTCCCCCATGACCAGGATGTACGGAGTCTTTTGAAGCCCGAACTCCCGGATTTTCGCGTTCATCTTTTCGTTGCGAAGGTCGTGCTCCACCCGCAATCCCGCCTCGGCGAGCTCGGCTTTCACCTGCTCGGCATAGGCGTGGTGGCGTTCTGCGATCGGCACGAGGCCCACCTGCACCGGCGCGAGCCACAGCGGGAACGCCCCGGCGTAGTGCTCAATCAGCACGCCGAAGAACCGCTCGACCGACCCGTACAGCGCGCGGTGCACCATCACCGGCTGGTGCAGCGCGCCGTCCTCGCCCACGTACTCCAGCTCAAACCGAGCGGGCAGGTTGAAGTCGAACTGCACTGTACTCAACTGCCAAAGACGTCCAAGAACATCCACCAGCTTGATGTCAATCTTGGGCCCGTAAAACGCGGCCTCGCCCGGCACCGTTGTGTACGCGATGCCCTTGCGGCCCAGCGCCCGTTCGAGCGCGCCCGTTGCCCGCGCCCAGTTCTCATCCGAGCCCGCGTAGGTCGCCCTGTCGGAAGGATCCCAGGGGGAAAGCTCAACCTTGAACTCGTCGAAGCCGAAAGTTTGGAGGACAGTCTGCGCGAATTCAATGCACCCCACCACCTCGTCCTCAATCTGGTCGGGCGTGCAAAAGATGTGCGCGTCGTCCTGGGTAAACCCGCGCACCCGCAGCAGCCCGTGCATGGTCCCCGAGCGCTCGTACCGGTACACGTTGCCGAGCTCGGCGTAGCGCACCGGCAGGTCGCGGTAGCTCTTCGGCGAGTTCTTGTAGATCAGGATGTGGAACGGGCAGTTCATGGGCTTCATGCGGTAGTCCGCGTCGTCGAGCTCCATGGGCGTGAACATATTGGCCGCGTAGAAGCCCTCGTGGCCGCTCGTCTGCCACAGGTTCACCCGCGCCACGTGCGGCGTGTACACCAGCTCATACCCGCGCCGCACGCACTCCTCGCGCATCCAGTCCTCCATGATGCGGCGGATGGTCGCGCCCTTGGGATGGAAGAACACGAGGCCCGCGCCCGCGAGCTCTTGGATCGAAAACAGGTCGAGCTGTTTGCCCAGCACCCGGTGGTCGCGCCGGGCGATCTCCTCCTGGCGCTTGAAGTGCTCGTCCATCTGTTTTTGGGTGAAGAAGGCGGTCCCATAGA
>CAXTUV010000442.1:0-3046 GCA_964247445.1 uncultured Acidobacteriaceae bacterium
GTCGAGCATGGCGGTGCGAGTGTGGTTGACACTCGAGTGGAGCGCGCGGCCGAGGTATAGGTCGCCCGCGAACAGGGCGCGGCCGCTCTCCTCACTCACGCGCATCAGGACCAGGGTGGGGGTGCGGTTGTTGTGCATGGTGGCACCAGGGTAGGGCCGGGCAGGCTGGGCGGCCATACCCCATGCGCGGCAGCAGGCAATCGAAGGTAATAGGGATGGAACTGGACGGAGCCGGCGCTTCGGTATCCGAGGACGACTCCCCCGGCCCGGCCAGCTTTTGCGCGGAAACCATGTGCCCGGCACCTAACCAAGAAGTTGAAGCCTGCGATACAGGCCTGCCCGCGAAGTTGAGCGCATCTAGCCGATCAAGGCGAGTCTACTCGATTGCGCCTGCCTCCAGGGTGCCGTTCTGCTTGGCCCAGCGCCTTTTCTGGCCCGCGGCGATGCGCGCCCGCGCGTCCTCGCTCAGCTGCCGCTTGGTGTCCTGGGGGCGTCCGGTTCGCTTCGGTGCGGCGGTCCTGGGCTCGGTGCCGCGCACGGCCGGCTCCGCGGCCGCGACATCCGCCTCCCCGCCTTCGAGCAAGCTCCTGACTTGTTGTAATTTGGTGATTTCGCGGTCGATTACATCCAGGATCTTTTGCTATGCCATGGAAGCCCAGGGTACCGCATGCCGAGAAGCCGGCGCGCTCGCCCTGCCAAAGCCCCGGTCTATCATGCCGGGTGCCCGTATTTGCCCAATCTTTGATGCAAAGCGCTCCCGGCCCGCGCCGGACGCGGTTTAGACCCGGATCTCCCATGCTTCCCACAGACTTTCGCACGGTGGTTGTGGACCGGTGCAGGGGAGCTTTAAGGGTTTCCGCCAGCATGCCGGGCCCCGAGGTGCTGGAGCCAGCCGTCCAGCTCTTCATCCTCGACCGAGGGCGGCGGGGGCGGCTCGATCAGGTCCCGCCAGCGGTCGTCGTTCTGCATGACGAGCGTAAGGGTGTAGAGCGCGCCGAGCAGCTGCTCGGCGGTGGAGGCATCGATCTCGAGCCGTCCCGGGGCGAGCCGGACGTTCGGGGGCAGCTCGGGGAGCATGGCGGTGCGCAGATCCGGAGGCAGGAAATGCGCAGCGGGCGAGGCCGGGGTGCAGGTTCGGGAGCTTGGAGCCGGAGCTGGAAAGCCTCCGTGGGTACGGGCGCGGCGAGCAGCTCGTCGAGGAAGCCGAGCAGGGCCGGGCGCTCGAGGAAGTGGGCGCCGGCGACGGCTTGGATCCCGCCGACGGCTTTCATCAGCGCTTGCGCCTGGACGCGGCCGACGGCGAACAAGCGCTCCACATCACGCCGGGCCCAGGTTTCGGTGCGCGAGCGCTCGACCTCGGCACGAAGTCGTGGAAGCTCGCGGAGCCAGCGGGCGGTCTTGGCCATACGTCCTCGATTCCTCCCCGGAAAACGGCTGTTTCAAGCCTACCCCATAACCGGCACAGCTGCCGGTTACGACGTTTGGGCGTGGAGCGGATTAAGCCCGATAATGCCTGTTATCGTGCTACATTGCGGGAATGAGCCCAGAAACAGCGATCGCGGTTTGGAACAGCCCGGAGGGGGGCCGGGAACAGGTTTCGGAAGAGCGCCTGACCCAGCTGGTGCTCGATGGCGTGACCTCGCCCCACTCCCGGCGCTCCTACCGCACCGGCTTGGAGCGCTTCTTCCTGTGGGCGCGGGCGGCGGAAGAGCCGCGGGCCTTCACTAAGGCCCTGTTCGGCCGCTCAGAACACGCCCTATGCTCAATGGTTCAATACCGCGGTGGGTGATCAGGTATAAGCGAGGTTCTCCGTCCGACCTGGAAAGTGACCCATCACTGCGCCTTTCAATGACGATGTATGCGCTGTTCCACATAATTGGGAAGCAAAAGCGCTTGGAATCCGCATGGGAGACCCCGAGTTGAAAATTCGGGAGCTGATCCGGCATGAGAACGTCCAGGTCTTCAGTTCCAACTACGCCCTCTATGGCGACCTGTCCCGGCGTGTGGGTGACTCCCTGCACTCCATGGTGCCGACCGTGGAGAACTACTCCATCGACGAGAGCTTTCTGAACCTGGGCGAGTTCAACAGCAGGGAAGTGGAGCCGCTGGCGCGTGAGCTGCGCGACCGGGTGAAGCGCTGGGTCGGCATCCCGACGTGCGTTGGAATCGCACCGACGAAGACGCTCGCGAAGGTGGCCAACTTCATCGCGAAGAAACGGCCGCAGTACGTCGGCGTTTGCGACCTGCGCTCCGAGTCGGTGCGCCGTGAGCTCCTGCCCACGGTGCCGGTCGGTGAGGTCTGGGGCATCGGTGGAGCCTCGGCCGCCAAGCTCGCGAAGCTTGGAATCCTGACGGCCGCGGACCTCGCCGCGCTCGAACCGGACGATGCACGGGCACTGATGACGGTAACGGGCGGCCGCACGGTCTACGAGCTGCGTGGCGTCTCCTGCATGCCCTTGGAGTTGGTGGAACCGACGCGGAAGGGCATCGCGGTCACCCGGAGTTTTGGAAACCCGGTCACGACCTGGCTGGAGATGCGCGAAGCGCTGGCCAGCTATGCCACCCGCGCAGCGGAGAAGATGCGCCGGTACAAGGTGGCAGCCGACAACCTGTTCGTGTTTATGCACACCAACACCTTCAACAACGATCCGTTCTACTCGAACGGCGCCTCGGCCCGGTTCCCGGCCACCACCAACGACACCGGCGAAGTGGTCACTCTCGCGGTGCGCCTGGGCGAACGGCTCTTCCGAGACGGCTTTCGCTACGCAAAGTGCGGCGTGATGATTACGGAGTTGCTGCCGGAGACGGTCCAGCAGCCGGCGTTGTGGAGCGAGCTCGACCGCGAACGAAGAGAACGGGTCTGGAAAACGGTGGACCGGCTCAACGCCACACTGGGGCGGGGAACCGTCCGCATCCTGAGCGCCGGGCCGGAGGACGCCGCTTGGAAACTACGGGCGGAGTACCGGTCGCCCCGGTGGACCACACGGAGGGAAGAACTGACAAGGGCGCGAGCTGTTAAGATGAAACGAACTCGCCTGGGCCGGCA
>CAXTUV010000443.1:0-3045 GCA_964247445.1 uncultured Acidobacteriaceae bacterium
CAGTTCAGCTTCGTTTGGCAGCTCGACTTCCGTTTCAACAACCAGGAAATCATTGCCGCAGGCTTGGGTCTTCGTAAAGTGCATGGCTGATTAAAACCTAAAACCGCCTGCGCGGCTTTCCTTCCTCCCGATAGGCTACCTAGCCCAGCAGCTCTCGTTGTGGCCTTTCCGTGAAGAAAGGTCACGTGAAAATAATCTTTGCGCCTCGCAGCGTCGGGAGGAAGGAACTTGCGGTCCCTTCGGGACGTGTTCTCGGCTAAAAGCTTCTTCGCTCCGTCGACTCGTACAGCCGCGCGCACGGCTGGCCTGTAGAGCAGATCACGTTTTGGAGCTGCAAGCCTTCCGGATGCGTCGCCACCGCCCGCGCGACCGGGTCTCCATCGAGCGCCACCACCCATCGGGCCGCATGCGCCGGGTCGGCTAGACCGTGCCGCCACAGGTCCCAATCCGCGTCGTTGATGACGCGCTGCAAGGGGATGCCCGCCTGCTGCACGGCCCCGACGTGGTCGGCGGCGTTCATCAGGATCAGCCCGGCGGGCCCCAAGTTCGTGAGGCCGTGCGCCAAGGCGGTTTCAAACGGGATGCGGGTCAGCGAGTTGTGTACTGCTTCCTGATACACCAGCGGTCCGGCCCGCAGCTGCTGCCATGTGTTGAGGCCAGCCAGCGCAGCCATCGCATACGCGGCAGGTATGGCAAGCTCGGGGCGCGTTCGCCGCACCGCGCGCAACCCTGCCGCCGCGAGAAATGCCAAGCCCAGCGCGAACGCAGGCAGCATTTCCATGCCATACCGGGTGTTATACCAGCCGTGCGGGTACCAGAAAGGGAAAAAGATCGGCACCGACCCGTACGCGACCGAGTACGTATAGAACGGCACCGGCAGCCAGAACAGGGCGGCCGCCGCTCCCAGCCCTCGTCTGACCGCAAGCACAGCCCCCGCAAGCGCGGCAAGCAGAAGCAGGTTCGCGAGCCAGTGATTAACCGCACCCAGCTCCGCCACCTTCGCGTAATAAAGCAGAGCCACCGGCCACCGGTGCCAGCCGGGGTAATGCCCGGGTCCCTTCGCGCCGGTGCGGGCCTCGATCGCGCGGGCGGAATACGGCCCTCGCAGAAAGTCGAGCGGGTCGCCGAACAGGTGAGCGTTATACCAAAGCCAAACCGCCGGGGCAGCGCCGATAATCGCAGTTGCCGCGAGAAAAGCCCACCGCGCCCGATGCCGCAGCAGCCTGTAGCGAACAGTGTGCCAAGCCAAAAAGCACCAGGCGAGCGCCGCATAGACCCACCCGTCATACCGCGTAAAAACGGCGCAAGCCAGTACCAGCGCCGCGCCGAGCAGCTTGCGCGCGAGCTGCCGTTCCCGCGCCTGCGTGGGCGTTTGCGCGGCGAGCAGCCCGTGCTCGGTGACCCACACCGCGGCCCAGATCATCTCCGCCAGGAAGATCGGCTCGGTCATCGCCGTGGTTTGGAGGTAAAGCAGGCCCGGGTTAAGCGCCAGACACAACGCCCCCAGCACGGCCGGGGCAGCCGGCAGCGCAAGCCGCAGCAACCGGTACATGCCCGCGCAGGCGAGCACATAGGCGGCCATGGACGGCGGCGCGCCCGCGAGGCCCGTTTGCCACAGGGGCATGGAGCCGGCAAACGGCGCGACCAGAAGGTGCGGCAAAGGCAGCCACACCGACCCGAGCTGACGCCAGCCGGGGTAGAGCGAGTCGGTCAGCCGCCGCGCGATATGGAGGTGCGCCACCGCATCGCCGTACAGGAGCAGCAGCCCGTGGCGCGCGCAATAAGCCAGTGCGAGAAGCGACACGATCAGCGCGCAGGCGGCAGCGAGTAGGGTTTCCTGGCGGAGCGTGGCGGGGCTGGGCGGCTGCGTCGGCAAACGTCAGTGTACGTCCGGGGCAGGGCGCGGTTTGCGAGGGCGGGCGAGCACTTCAGGGAGGCGTGTCAGCTCGCCGGGTGCGGCTTGCATAACCGCCGCGATCACCGGCGCGGGGTCGCTCTGTAGCAACCTTTGCTTGGTCGTGCCGAGGACAACAAGAACGACCGTCCGACTTTCGAATTCCTGTTCTTTCGAGAGCTTCTTATCGCCCGTCACAACGACCTCGAAGCCGCCCGCCTCCGCGGCATCGAGAAGGTCGCCGTTCTCAAGCGCATCCCAGCCCATCTCTCGCGCGGTGCGTACTTCATGGCCTACCAGTGAGCGGCGCAGCTGTCTTGGAACATTGTGATCGAGCAGCACCCTCACGCTTCGCGAGCCGCGTCTTGCTTGGCCGCGTACTCCAGTAAGCCGCGAACAGACTCCTCCGGAATGTCGAAATCATCCGCGATCTCGGCAACCGTCGAGCCGTCTTCCCAGTTTTCGAGCACCACATCGGCGGGCATGCGCGTTCCCTTCAGCAAAGCCGCGCCGCTGACCTTGCGGGGGTTGAACTCCACAAGGGGGCACTCGGTCCAGTCCATCGCGGGTAGATCGTGAGGGGCGTCCATGCGTCCAGCATAACGGCGCATGCCGGGCCTGCAAAAGGGGTAGACCGGTGACATAAGCCGTATTAAGACTAGGACGCCCGCGATGGGGTTATACCTTATCAAAAGCGAGCAAGAGGAAAGCTGCCCAATTTAGTCAAAGCTACTCCGATTATTCAGCAATGTGTGGGAAAAGAACCAGCCCTTCCGGTGGGTCCGCCTTCAGCGCTTGTAATCGCGCGGTCAGGTCTAACGCATGAATTTCCAGCTTATGCCCGTCCGGGTCGAGGAAGTAAAACGAGTCGCCCGGGCTGCGGTTCACCTGCCAACAAACGACGCCTGCTTCCTTGAGCCGCGCGACTGCCTCGGAGAACTCTGCCCGCGAAACACCGAAAGCAAGATGGGTGTACTCGGGCAGGGGTGCCGTGCGGGTCTCGCGGTCCAGATTAAGGCAAAACCAATGATTCCCGGCGGTAAAGTAGGCACCCTTGCTCCAACGCGCGGCGGGGCGCAACTCTAATACCTTTGTATAGAACAGGAACGAGGCATCGAGATCCCGCACAGCCAGAGTGATATGGTTAATTT
>CAXTUV010000444.1:0-2358 GCA_964247445.1 uncultured Acidobacteriaceae bacterium
ATGTCTTCGCAGGCGCGCCCGGCTAAAAGTACCTTGCGTAAAAAACGCAGCGCTGAAAAACCCGCACCCGCGAAAAAGGCGCGCGCGCAGACGAAAAAAGCCGCGCCTGCGAAGACGTCCCGGGAGCCTGCGAGCGAAGGCGCGATCCCATGCCCGGTGTGCAAGGCCGGCTTTGCGCGGCTGCCGCGCGAGGACGCGAAGGCGTGGGGCTGCTCCCAATGGGCGGAGACACAGTGCCCGCTGACGATTTGGCGCACGATCGCGGGGCGGCCCGTGATTGAAAACGAGGTGCGCGCGCTATGCCGGAACGGGAAAACGGAAAAGCTGAGCGGGTTTGTGTCGAAGGCGGGAAAGGCATTTGAGGCGCGGTTGACGTTAAGTAAGGAAGGCAAGGTGGAGCTGGTGTTCGGGTAAATGCGGGTAAGCAGATCCTTCGCTTCATTCAGGATGACACTTCCGTAAACTTAGGACCACAACTGAAAAGGTGCATGCTGGGCGGCGAAGGATTTGCTTGTCCCTCGCCGCATCAGCTTTCCAGATGCTTGTGTGTATCAGAAACTCGGCAAGGCCGCCTTGCTCGGCGCGAGAATATCGTCAAACCGCGCCGGGGTGTCGGCCACGCGCTCCAAATGCGGGATGCGCAGGCCGCCGTGGTAGTCGAGCGCGATGACCTTATACGCATCCCCGCGCAGGAACTGCAGCTCGATCGGCGTGGAGGTCTTTTCCGCGGCGATCACGGCTTTTTTCAGGACTTCCGGAGTGTAAGCCTGCCCGTCCACCGAAACCAGCTCCATATCCGGGGTGATCCCGGCCTTGAACGCAGGGCTGCCCCAGTACACGCTGCTGATCGTGCCGTTGGCGGCGGCGCTGCCTCGGCGGCGCGAGCCGATATCGAAGCCGAGCGAGAACCCATAAGCGGCGTAGCCCGACTTCGCTTCCAGCTTCGCGAGCCACGGGATCGGCGCGTCGGTATAGGTCAACTTATAGCCGCCCCGGGTGAATCCATCCTCCGGCACCTGCGGGTGCAGGTTGTACACGCGCTCTTGGAGGAAGCCGTTCCAATCGAAAGCAACCACCGTGTTCAACGCCTTGACCACATCGCTTAAGTCGTACTGGTCGGTGATATACGAGCCATTATAGACGCCGAAGAAGATTTTGCAGAAGTCATCCAGTGATTTCTGCCCGTTGGTCAGCTCGCGTATCTTTGTGTCAGCGTCGAGCCAGATCAGCGCGCCTTCGGTATAGTAATCTTCCGGCCGCTGCCAGCTCACCCAACTTACCGGCGAGCGCTGCGAGACAGTAGGCTGAGTCGTGGTGTCAACCAATGGCCGCCAGTCCCGCCCCTTGCTCGCCTCGAAGTCCGCGGCATACAGCGCGAAGATGGAGCGCGCCTCCTCGGGCGTCCGCATACCGGCGCGCGCCGTCAGGATGTTGCCCCAGTACTGCGTCATACCCTCGTAGACCCAAAGAAGGTCGTCGCGCATGGGCACGTTGAAGTTCGGCGTCCATAGGTCGGCGGGACGGCGGAACTTGCCGACACAGCAATGCGTGTACTCGTGACCTAATAAGTCGCGGCCGCCGACGCCAGCCTCCCAAACGGTGAAGTAATCCGGACCTTGGCCGTCCTCGGAGGATTGGTGGTGCTCCAAGCCCACGCCGCCTACATTGTCGCTGAGCAAGAGCAGGAAATCGTAATGATCGTAGTGGTGCGATTGGTAGAGCTTGTCCGCTTCCATCGCTAGGCGCTTGTGTTTCTCCAGCTCATCGGGGGTCATCTCGAGCTGCTCCGGCTTGTCTGCGAAAACATCAAGGTAGACCTTGTCGGTCGGCGATGGGGATAAGTCCACGCGCTTATAGTTGATGCCGCCGTACAAGGGTGAATCGACAAGCGTGTTCAGCGGTGTTGTCTTGAAACTCACATCCTGCCCGGAAGCGTTAGCCGTTTCCAGTGCCGTCGCATATTTCCATCCCTGCGGCAGCTTGATTGACACATCAAATGGTAGTTGCCGAGCAAAGTAACCCGCAGGGTACATCAGTACTTCATTCCAAGCCAAGTCCGCGATTTCATTCGATATCTCGATGCGCCCTTCGGCGCGCTTGACCGGCGAAAGGTACTGGAAATCCAAACCTACCGTCTGAGCGCCGGGCGTGAGCGGTATGTGAAAGGCGTACACGTTCACTTGATCGCGCACCCACTGCGCACGCTTGCCGTCGACCGTCGTAATGATGCCGCCGAGCTTGGAAATAGGACCTGTCGGTGAATGATTGCCGGGGATCCACTGCGGGTAAAGCAGCACCATCTCCTTCGCGCCCTTTTCGACCGGGATGTCCTCATGGACGTTCGCGACGCGGTCGGCG
>CAXTUV010000444.1:2368-3034 GCA_964247445.1 uncultured Acidobacteriaceae bacterium
TTGTTGGTCAGGTCGACCGCAAGCTTCACCGAGCCGATGTATGGCTTGTCGACCGGCGCGGCAATCGCGGGCGGATACGGAACGGGTTCAGGCAAGGGCTGCTTTTGAGCAAGAGCGGGGAAAGCGGCAAGGGCAGCAAGCGAAAGGAGTTGTGCGCGGGCGTTCATGGATACGGGCAGTGTACATGCGATTCCCTCACATAATCCCTCTTTATGCGTCCTATAAGTTCGCGCCCTCCAGGGCGAGCTGCTGCTGGAGCGGCAGTGATTGCGAGGACGGCCCGGCGGCAAACGTGTATGCCCCGGGAGCAATCTTCATCGCGCCGCTCGCCTCGTCGTAAATTGATAGAAACAGCAGGTCCACGTCGATAGTAACTTCGCGGCTTTCGCCCGGCTGCAGCATGACTTTGTCATAGCCGACCAGGCGCTTCGGAGGCTCATTCAGGCCAGCTGGAAGTCCGGCGTACAGCTCGACCACCTCAGCCCCGGGGAGCTTGCCCGTGTTTTTGACGGTCAGGCTAGCTTGAATCCTATCTTGCGATGATGAGCCGATCCTCTCTTCAAGCTTGAGAAGCTTCAAGCCGGAGTAAGTGAAGGTGTTATAACTCAACCCGAACCCGAACGGAAACAGTACAGGCTTGTGCTCCGCGTCGTACCACTTATAGCC
>CAXTUV010000445.1:0-3030 GCA_964247445.1 uncultured Acidobacteriaceae bacterium
GTATTACTCTGGCGATACGATCGCCTCACGCTGGTAAAGGAGCTGGTTGGCCAAAACGTCTATCCGGCTGATTGGTTTTTCCACGATCGTCGTGAGCCCGACTCATGCAGGCACCCCGCTTGGTGCTTGACGGAGCCGGCTTTTCTGAAGAAGTTCGTGTTTCCGGCGATTGTGGCCGCAGGCGCAATCACAATGCTCGCCTGGTCCGCGTACGCATTTTGTGACTACCGGCCAGTGATAGATTGCTGATGAAAGGATTCCAAAGGTGATCTCTTTCCTTGCTGTTAACTTCCATCGTCACCATAACCCCGCGGCCCTGGTGACCATGGCTGCCAGCGCACTCTTCGCTGTGCAGATGGCGTACGAATGGAAGAAGCGCGGCGGACGCAACGCTTACTGGCTGACCGGGTGCGGTGCCGTTCTTGCTCTTTTGACTGCCGCCATCGCAGGCCGAATCCACAACGGCTATTGGTTCTAAATGAACCCGGGGCGCTTTTTGTCTCAAGAGAATCGTTTTGCAAATTCAGCACGATGCATCGATGTGGAAGGCTTGTGACTGCGTCATCGCGGGAATGCCGGATTCCCAACCTCGCCCAAATGGACGGTTCGTTGGGGTCCACAACTGGCAGCAGCTCGGACATGCAGCCCAAAGGCACAAACTCTACGCGGAGCGCTTCATGGCAGGGCACCGCATTTGTATGAGGTTAGAAAATTTTGAGGTGGATCGTCAGATACTGCTTCGGGTTCTCGCGAATGGCCGTGACCAGGTGATTCGCATTCGCGAGCGTATCGTTGGCATTGTTGTAGAGTGCGGGATTGCGCACCAGCTGCCCAAGCGTGCCTTCGCCATTGTCCGCCCGGGCCAGGATCGAGTCCAACCGCGTCACCGTATCGTTAAGTTTGGCGGCGAATTGCGGGTCTTTCGCGAGCAAGCCCAGGCCGCCCCGGCCTGCGTTGACATCGGCCAATACCTGGTTCAGGCTCGCGGTCGCTTGCTGGATATTGTTGTAAAGCGCGGGATCCTTGATAAGCCTGCCGATCGAACCTTGGCCCGAGTCAATCTGCGCGGTGATCGCGTCCACGTGGCCCACAGCATCGTTGATGCGCGTGTAGAGCGTGTCGTCTTTCACCAGCTTGCCGATCGAGCCTTGGCCGTTGGAGATTTCATTCACCAGACCCGAAAGCTGGTTCACGGTCGCAACCGCCTTGTTGTACAAATCGGGGTTGTTGATCAGCTGCCCGATCGAGCCGCGGCCGGTGTTGAGCGAGTCCACAAGCGAGTCGAGCTTGGCAAGGATAGTGTTGACCTGCTCGATCGTCCCCTGACTCGACTTAATGACATCGGAAAGTGATGGGGTTTCATTCGTCGGCAACTCGCCGTTGTCCTGGATGGGCGGCTTTTGCGCAGCCTTGGAGCTGATATTCACCACTGTATCGCCGAGCACGCCCACGGTTTGGAGGCTTGCCTGCGAGTCCTGCCGGATATTGCGCGCGTACTGCCCGGCAATCTTCATGGTGACCTCGACCGGCGTGAGCTTACGTGTGGTGTCGAGCTTGATACTCTTCACCGTGCCGACCGTGACGCCCTCAAGATTGACTTGCCCGCCCACTTTCAAGCCGGCTGAAGCCTCGAAATACGAGCGCACGATGAGCTTGTGCGAAAACGGGCCGCCGCCTGAAGTATTGGAAATCAGGAAAATCAGCGTGATAAGCACGACGATCGCGGCAAACACCAGAACGCCGACTTTCAGCTGTGACCAATGGACTTCCTGCTGGCTGGGCACGCGGCTCCTAACGGGCAGCTCGGCGGCTGCCTTTTGGGGGACTTGCTACAAGCCCATGGAGGCGGGCCTGCCTGATTTTAGAGCATCCCCGGCTCCCCATCGCCTTCGAGCACCACAACTGCAAAGGCATATCGGGCCGTGTGGGTCAGTGAAAGCGAGGCGCGGAGCACCCCGAGCGCTGCCGCACGCTCCCCGGCGCGGCCGTGCATCAGCAGCCGCGGCGGGCCGCCCGGCGCGCGCGCTACCTCCAGGTCGCGCCAACCCACGCCCCGGCTGATTCCAGTGCCGAGTGCTTTTGCTCCGGCCTCCTTAGCGGCAAAGCGCGCGGCCAAGCTTTCCACGCCCGAGCGCTTGCCGGCCGCGTAGCGCTGCTCCTCCGGCGTGAAGATCCGGTTAAGAAAGCGCGGCCCGAACCGCTCGATGGACGCGCGCAAGCGGTCCACCTCCACCAGATCCGTTCCCAACCCGATCACCATGTACCCAGGCTGCCCTGAAACGGATCGAGGTTACCCAAATGGGTACCGAGGAGAGCGCCGGGGTGACTCACGAAAAGTCGGCGGCGGGTCGATGAAGGAAGTATGAAAGACAAGGCAAAAGTCTGGGATCTTCTCCTGGTCGCAACCTCGGCGACCGCACCGAAGCGCGTCGTGGACTCGCTCGCCGGAGCGGTCACGGCTTGCCGGGGATGGGTGTTGGCGCACAGCGAGATCAGCCCGCGCTGCGCAGACATCGAGTTTGAATTCGTCCGCGAACACGCGGTCGACATCTACGCGCTGCTGATTGCTGTCGGGGTGGAACTCAGCGCTGAAGCGCACCACGATCTCACCAGCCTGTGCCAATGCACCCGTCACGCGGGCCGACGGGCGGAAGGGCAGCCGGTTCGCATCTTCCTGACGCTGTACTCAACAGAAGGCGGCGAGGAGTTTCTGACCGAGCAGCGCTGGGGTGTGCAGCAGGCCGCCTGAACTGCCTCACCCCGCGTTGACCAGCCCGTACCGCCGCTGCCAGGTTTCGCGCAGCGCCGCCCACACCGCCGCTTTCTCCTCCGGCGCGGCTTCCGCGTCCGGGTCCGCCGCGAACCGACGCGCTTCCTCCTTGGCCCGCTCCAGCAGCTCCCGATCGCGGATAAGCGAGGCGACCCGGAAGTCCGGCAATCCCGACTGCCGAGTTCCGAAAAACTCTCCCGGCCCGCGCAGCTCCAGGTCCAACTCGGCGAGTGCAAACCCATCCTGGGTCCGCACCATGG
>CAXTUV010000446.1:0-3030 GCA_964247445.1 uncultured Acidobacteriaceae bacterium
GGCCAGGATCACCGCATCGGTCAGCGAAAGATAGATGTGCCCGTCGCGGACCAAGTCGTCAAGCTGCGGCGAATTTGTGAACCGCACCAGGTCGGAGGAGGTCGCGGTGTAGGGAGAAACGGGGTTGGGAAAGTAGCCGCGCGGCCGGGTGTAGGCGCGCACGGCGGGCCGCAGAAACACGGGCTGGGTCGGGTTGGCCTGGGGCGCCGGCGGCAAGCCCTCGATCGTCTTGCTGATGGACGGGCTGGGCGGCGGCGTGGTGCCGCGCTCGCCTTGCGCGGCTTCCGAGTTTTGCGGAGAGGCAGCCTGCGCGAGAAGGGCTTGCGGGGCGAGTACGCTGAGAAGGGCTGCGGCATGAAGATGCTTTTGCCGGAAAAATCGGAAGTTGCCGTGCTGCATTCAGATCCTTTTTGCCTGCGAAACGTGCCAACCGAAGGGCGACCGCGCCCGAGATCAACCGGAGTATAGCGCAGCATACTGATGCGCCCGCCGAAAAGAACGGCTCAGGAATCAGGTACGCTCACACCCGTGGCGCACGTTCAAAACTGGAAGCTGGTCCTCAGCTACGACGGGAGCCGACTCGCAGGCTGGCAGATACAGCCGGGGCTCGCCACCGTGCAAGGCGAGCTTCAGGCCGCGATTCAGCGCGTCACCGGCGAGTCCGTGCTGCCGCAGGGCTCGGGGCGGACCGATGCGGGCGTGCATGCTCTGGGCCAAGTTTGCTCGTTCGCGCTTGGGAAGCAGATCCCGGCCGCGAACCTCCGGCGTGCGCTGAACCATGCCCTGCCCGCCGCCGTGCGGGTGCTTGGAGCGGAGCATGCCCCGCCCGCCTTCCACGCGCGGCACAGCGCACTCCGCAAGACCTACGAGTACCGCGTGCTGGGCGCGCCGCTGTGCCCGCCCTGGCATGCGCCTTACGTGCTCTCCTGGACCTACCCTTGCGCTGTCGAGCCGATGCGGAAAGCCGCGGCGCTGCTTGCGGGCGAGCATGACTTTCGCTCCTTCGCGGCGCACGAACCGGATAAAGCGACCCGCGACGCAGGCGGGCAGCGCTCGACCGTGCGCACCATTCTCGCCTCGGACTGGGACCGGGAGGGCGATCTGCTCATCTACCGGGTTACGGGCTCGGGCTTTCTCCATCACATGGTCCGCAACCTGGTCGGCACCTTGCTGCTGGTCGGCCGCGGCATGCTCGCTCCGAAGGAGATTCCCCGCATCCTCCAGGCGCGGGACCGCGCCGCCGCGGGACCGACCGCGCCCGCTCATGGGCTCTGGCTCCGTTCGGTCGAGTACCCGCCCGACCCTCAACAGAAAGCGAAGGCAATCGGCGATGCTACGCTGAACTTTCCACCCTAGCCATGCCGCTGCCTTCCTCCGCCTTCGCGCACATCGGCCGCATCGCCTCGCAGCGCGCCGTGCACGCGGCGCTCGGCTGGCTGCATCTGCACGAGCAGCAGATCGCTCGCTGGCAGGTGGAATGCGCGGCCGTGCCCGCGCCGCCGTTCGCCGAGGAGGAGCGTGCCGCCTGGATTCGCGCGCGTTTCGAGGAGCTCGGCCTCCACGAAGTGGAAACAGACGCGGCCGGCAATGTTTGTGCATTTTCAGGCGGGAACGATGCCGGTCCGGTGGTTGTGCTTTCGGCGCACTTGGACACGGTATTTGCGGCCGGCACGCCGCTTGCGCCGCGCTGGGAAGGTACACGGTTGCTTGGCCCGGGCGTATGCGATAACGGCGCGGGCTTGGCCGGCCTCCTCGCGATTGCGGCTGCTCTGCGCCATGCCGAACTGAACCCGACACACAGAGTCGTTTTCCTGGCGAATGTCGGCGAAGAAGGCGAGGGTAACCTGCGCGGCATGCGGCAGGTCTACAAGCATGCGCCGTGGCGGGGGCGCATCGCGGCGCACCTGGTACTCGATGGCGCGGGCGCCGGTGTCGCCGTCACGGGCGCGCTCGGCAGCCGTCGGTTCGCGGTGGAGCTTACGGGCGCGGGCGGCCACTCCTGGACCGATGCCGGACGGCCGAACCCGCTGGCGGCGCTGGCCGCGACGGTTACGCGCATGGGTCCGTTTCTGCGGACCGACGGCGCGCGGACAAGTTGGAACCTGGGCAGCATGGAGGGCGGCGGCGCGATCAACGCCATTCCCGCTTCCGCGGTCGCGCGTTTCGATCTGCGCTCGACGGACGCCGGAGCACTCGCGGCGCTTGAGGAAGAACTGCGCGGCGCGGTCGCGACGGCGGTGGAGGCGGCAAACCGGGGTGTGACGAGCGATGCCGCGCTCCGGGTGGAAATCCGGGGCATCGGTGACCGGCCCGCGGGCTCGCTGCCCGAGGATGCGCGCCTCCTTGCCCTTTTGCGCGCGGTGGACCGGCATTTGCAGCTGCGCACCGAGCCGCGCACCGCTTCCACGGATGCCAACATCCCGCTTGCGCTGGGCATTCCCGCGCTGGCGCTCGGCGCGGGCGGCGAGGGCGGCGGCATCCACACGCTTGGGGAATGGTTTGAAGCGAAGGGCCGCGACCTGGGCCTGCGCCGCATCCTGCTGCTCTTGCTCGCGCTGGCTGAGGACGCGTCTGAGGAGAAAGATGCGGACGATCTTTGAGAACGCGCGCTTCCTGACCGGGCGTGGATTGCTCAGCCCTAAACCAGGTCTGACGCCGGAAACGGCAGGGTGGCTGCTGACTGAAGGCGAGACCATCCTTGCTGTCGGCGCGGCAACGGAACAGCGCCCCGGCGCCGACGAGCGCATCGACCTCGGCGGCGCGTGGGTTTGCCCCGGCTTCAATGACGCGCACTTACACCTAGGCGAAGGCGCGCGGCTCCGGCGCGCGGTGGATTTGGCCGGGGCGGGCTCGCTTGCAGAAGCCCTGGAGCGTATCGCGCGGGCGTCAGCGGCTGCTCCCCAAGGCGCATGGCTCACAGGGGGCGGCTGGGACGAGAGCCGGTGGCCGGAGCGGCGATCGCCTTCGCGGCACGATCTGGACCGGGTCACCGGCGGCCGGCCCGCGGTCTTCGCCCGCGTCGACGTGCAT
>CAXTUV010000447.1:0-3019 GCA_964247445.1 uncultured Acidobacteriaceae bacterium
GCGCTTCCAACTTCCGCGGAGTGGAAGAGAATGCCGTTAACGTAGATCGGTTTGGCGGTTGTATGGTAAACGCGCTTGTTCGCTCATACTGTCTTTCACTACGGAAACTGCTAGTCCCGCTCCTTCAAATTGAGCGTTCTTGAAGTCATCCTTTGTGTACTCGAAACAGGCGATTGTATCGAGGTAACAAATTTCAAGTACAACAGTTGCGCTTTGACCGGCTCCGGAAAGAAGGTCATCGCCGGCGGGTAAGCGATGGTGAAGCCATGTTTCGAATCAACATGGAACTGCCATCCGGCTGGTGTATCCTGAGCGCCCGCGGCTAAGTGGAACGCGGAGAAGACGATGAGGTTCAGGGCTGCTGACCTAATCCAGTTCACTAACATCATCATTGCTCCCAGGACGCACTTCTGTAATTACACCTATATGGCACACCTTGTAGCTTGAGTCTGTTCAGACTAGCTCGGCGAGGATGTCCTGAAAAGGTATGACGAGATTCCGCAAAGCGACTGTAGCGTCATTCTTCAATCTGCCGTCTTGAAACCGCAATAAGCTATTGTCGATGGGATCGATTAGATAAATCGCAGCCACACCCATAGCTTCGAAATCAGCGAGCCGAACCACCAGCCGGGAAAGTCGATCCTCCGGGCTGAGTATTTCGATTGCGATCAGCGGAGGGGCTGTCGCTATGGGTTCGTCCGGAAGGGCAGAATCTGTGATGGCGACATCCGGAACCCGGTATCGACGCTCTCCCGTTCTCGTTCTGTGTTCCGGCCGGACCCTGATATGCCATTCCCGCCGATGCATTTCAAAAAAGTGAGACAAGGTCGCTTGCCACTCGGAATGTCGGTTTTCCCCCAAAAGTTGTTTCTCGGGCGGGATTTCTTCACCCAGATCCTCGCCCCTGCCTCTTAGTTCAAGCACACCGTCCACGTATTCGGCATCCGGCTTATAGGTGCTGCGCAGATACTCCTCGAGCGAAATCAGCGTCGTTGCCATAGGTCCTCCGTTGAGTCAAGGCAGCCGCGCCGGGCTGGGCTTATTGGCGGTGAGCCGGACGCCCATGCCGTTGAGCAGGCTGCGCGCCTGCGTGCCTTCGGGCGAAGTGGGGTAGCGCTGCACCAACGCGCGCAGGTCGCGGATGCCGGCATCGTGCTGGGAGCTGGCGAGCTCGGCCTCGCCCTTTCGCAGCTGCGCTGCCGGGGCTTTCGGAGAGCCCGCGTACTGCTCCAGCACAATGTCGTAATTGCGGATCGCCGCCGGGTAGAGCTGCTGGCGGTACGCGACCTCGCCCAGGTAAAAGCTGGCATTGCCGGCCTCCGGCGACTGCGGATAATACTTGACCACGTCCGCGAACTCGTTGGTCGCCAAATCATACTTCGCGCCGTTGTAGTCGCGGACGGCGCTTTGCAGCAGTTGGTCGGCGGGCGGCGCTTGCGGGGCGCTCGCGCTGGGACCGGAGCCGCTCGCGGAAGGCGCGGTCAAAGGCACACTGCTGCCGCCGGACGGCGTGGGCGTCGAACCGACCGACCCCGCCGGTGGCGCGCTCACGTTCTGCAACTGGCTTTGGAGGCCGTTCAAGGTGGTGTCGATCCGTCCCAGCCTCGTCTTCAGTTCATCGACCGAATCGTTCAAACCTTGAATCTGCCCGGAAAGTTGCGTGTTTTGCCCTTCCGCGTCCACCTTGGCCTGGAGGGAGGTCATCTGCTGGGTGATCTTGTTGATGTTGTCGTTGGACTGCTCGATGAGGTGCTGCAGCACGCCGAGCTGTTCCGAGTTCGACCGCTGCAGCGCTTGCAGCATGTCGGACAAGGCCTGCACCTGCGTTTGCAGCTGGATGATCTCCTTGGACGCGGCATGGGCACGGGGCGCGGCAAGCAAGCTGAGGCCAAGGGCAAGAGCCGCGAAGGAACGGATGCGCATAGGCTGGTTCTCCTTCAAACAGGCAGAGCAGGGATGCAGAAACAAGCGCTCGAGTCTTGTTTACGAAATGGTACGCGAACCGCTTCGATGCGGGCCAATACCTCGGGTGCAAAGCGCATCCCACCGAACGAGCAGCAAAGAAACTCGAAGGAGGAACGTATCGATGGCGAAAGAGCATTATGAAGGGCAGCCGACGCTCGGCATTCCCAAGGAGGTCGGCATCCCGCTGATCATCCTCACAAGCGCGAGCTTCGTGGCGTTGATAACGGTGCTGGTCATCCTGCGCCGCCAGGAGTAGGCCTTCACGCAAGAAACCCGGCCTTCCGAGCCGGGTTTCTTGCACTAGCGGTCAACCCCGAACTGCGCGCGGCGGTTCTGTTGGTAGCAGCTTTCGGCCTGCTCGGTGCAGAACTGCTTTTCCTTGCCGTAGGAGACTGTACGAATGCGGTCCGCCGTGATGCCCGCAGCGATCAGCGCCTGCTTGGTCGCTCCGGCGCGGCTTTCGCCCAGCGCCAGGTTGTACTCCGTCGAGCCCCGCTCATCGCAGTAGCCTCCCAGAACGATCTTGAGACTGGGGTGCTGGTTGAGCCAGCTTGCATCGGCGCTGACCACGGACTGCGACGGGGCATTCACCTCCGCTGAGTCGTAGTCAAAGAAAACGTCCTTTACATTCTGGTGGAACGTAGCATCGTCCACATCGGACTCGTTGAGGTTGCTTGTCGCGGGCGGCGGCGCGGCGGCTCCAACAGTTACGCGCGCGGTCGCATCGGCAGAGCCGCCCTCGCCGCGGGCAATCAGGTGGTAGTTGGTCGAGGCGGCGGGTTTCACACTCTGGGTGCCGGATGTCGCCACCGCGCCCAAGCCTTCAATCGACACGTCTGTCGCGCCGGATGTATGCCAGGTCAGCACCGCGCTGTCGCCCGAGTAGATCGAGGTGGGCGTGGCGGTGAAGTCGGCAGTAGGCGCGGCGGCGGGTTGGGTCGGCGGCGGCGGCGGCGGAGGCGCGGCTTTCTTGTGGCAGCCGGCGACGGCGATCATCGCCGCTAGGCCGAACAGGGAAGTACGGATAGAGGGAATGCGGGACACGGTCGGCAAA
>CAXTUV010000448.1:0-3014 GCA_964247445.1 uncultured Acidobacteriaceae bacterium
GGCTTGGGACGAACAGACGGCAGTGGTGATGTCGAGCGGGCCTGGGGATTTATCGCGGCTGTACAAGACCACGGACGGGTGTGTGCACTGGACACTGCTGTCTACCAATCCTGATAAGGAGGGATTTTGGGATGGGATGGTCTTTATCAATCCTCAGCGCGGGCTGGTTATTGGCGATCCTTCAGTTTCGCACCCCTCTATTCGTATTCTTGCAACAAGTGATGGCGGACATACCTGGGTTCCCGTTTCAGCCCCGCCGACGGCAGCCGTCGTAAGAGCCGGAACTTACCTGCACACATTTCCCAATGAAGCATTGTTCGCAGCTAGCAACAGTGCGGCTGTAGCAAATTTCGGATTTCTCTGGATAGGAACAAACCACTCGAGTGTTTTGAAAATCCCAATACAACCTTCACGATTCACGGGCAGCTACTGCGCGGGAAGAATCGATCCCATCTCGGGCCGTTGTCCGATACCCTGGACAGGTATGTCGAGCTTTGCTGCTCCCTTTGCTCAAGGTCCGGCTTCAGGAGTTTTTTCGCTCAGCTTTAAGAATGCGAGCCACGGTTTAGCCGTAGGCGGTGACTACACCAAACCGGACGAACGCACCGGCACGGCGGCCTGGAGCGGGGACGGCGGCGAGCATTGGACAGCTTCCGCGACCGCGCCCGGCGGCTATCGTTCTGCGGGCGCCTGGGACGCGGACCTGAAACTCTGGATCGCAGTCGGGCCGAACGGTTCGGACTTCTCGCGGGATGACGGGCGCACTTGGACGCCGCTTGAACATGCCCCTACGAACGCCCCGAAAGGCGGCGAGTGGAATGCGCTCAGCCTACCCTGGGCAGTCGGTCCGCACGGGCGCATCGCAAAGCTGAATTCGGAAGCGCTGCCCAAGGTAACAGGGCAAGACGCCCGTCCGGATTCGGGACGAAAGTAATATTTAGCGTTGACGGGATTGGCAGAGGGAGAGACACTGGGGAGACAAGAAAACCGGAGCCTCTGCTTGCACGCTTTGGCCCCGGGTTGTAAGTGTGTTCGGTTGCTACCTGCCGGTCAGATGATCGAGGAATACCAGTTCGATCACCAGCCGCAGAATCGCAGCCACCACGCGGGCGCGCAGTTCTACATCGCGCCAGTAGGATCTAAGCATCGTTTTAAGAGGCATGCCCGGGTCTCCTTTCCGCCGAAGCCCACGTTGGTTGCGTGGGCTTTGTGCTGTTTGCGGGTTTCGTCCCCGCTGCCCTGAGGCTAGAGCAGGATGAAGGCTTTGGCTTCGGTACCGGGGTAACCTCCGCCCCTTGCTCGCCGCTTGCCGGGCCGCCCGTCTATAGGGCAGGGCTGGTAGGCTGAGTAGAGCGACCCGAAAGCAAAATGGCAGAGTTTCTAGTTAAAATGGCGGACGAGCGCGGGCGCTTGCAGGAGCAGGTGCAGGCCGCCGCATCAGCTGACGAGCTGCGCCTCAAGTACACGCAGGCCGGTTATCAGGTGCTGTCCGTCAAATCCAAGGGCGGGCTGCCGGGTCGCAAAAAGGTCAAGCTTGAGGGCTTCCTGATCTTTAACCAGCAGTTCCTTACGCTGGTAAAGGCTGGGCTGCCCATCCTGGGCTCGCTCGATATGCTGGCGAAGTCGCAGAAAGACCCGGCGTTCGCGGCGCAGCTCGGCAATGTAACTGAGCGCGTGAAGCAAGGCGAATCGGTTTCCTCGGCGTTCGAAGCGCAAGGCGGGTTCCCGCTCATCTATACGGTCACGCTGCTCGCGGGCGAGCGGTCGGGCAATCTCGAAGAAGTCCTGAGCCGGTATCTAGCGTTTCAGCGCGTGTCGCTCACCTTCCGCAAGAAGCTCCAAGCCTCACTCATCTATCCGGCACTGCTCATTACGCTTGTCATCGGGTTGTTTGTCTTTCTTGTCACGTTCGTGGTTCCACAGTTCGCGACACTCTACGACCAGGTCGGGACCAAGCTGCCCGCGCTCACCCTCGGCCTGCTTGCGTTCGGCAAGGCCGCCCAGCACTACTTCTTCTACGCCGCGCCCGTCGTCGCCCTGCTCGGGTTTCTCCTCTGGCGCTGGTCGCGGACGGCCAAGGGTGCCGATACGATCGACGCCATCCGGATCAAGATGCCGATCTTCGGCACGATCTGGCTCAAATACCAGGTCGCGCTCTTCGCCCGCACACTGTCGACCCTACTCACCGGCGGCCTGCCGCTGGTGCCGTCGCTTGAAACCGCGGCCCGTTCCATCTCCTCGTCCCGGATTTCCAAGTCCGTTTTTACTTCTGTCACAAGCGTGCGTGAGGGCAAAGGACTGTCCACTAGCCTGAACAGGACCGGCGTCTTCCCTGCCCTGTCTACCGAGATGATCGAGGTCGGCGAGTCAACCGGCGCGCTGCCGCAGATGTTGAACTCGGTCGCCGAGTTCTTCGAGGAGGACGTGCAAACCGCGCTCACCGCCTCGCTCGCGCTGATCGAGCCGGCGATCCTGATCGTCATGGGCGTGGTCGTCGTCGTCATCCTGATCGCCCTGTACCTCCCTATCTTTTCGCTCGGCAACGCGAGCCAGTTCCAGCAGCAGCGCCCGTAAAGGACCCAATGGCCGAAGCTACCCTCCCCCTTCCCATATCGCTTGAACTTGACGAAGCCGCGCACGCCCAGGCGCTTGCGCGGCGGTACCGCTGCGATTTCGTGGACCTGAAAAACTTTCGCATCCAGCACGACCTGTTCCGCTCCGTGCCTGTGGACATGATGTTCCGCTATAACTTCGTGCCGATCGAGCAGATGGAGGACCGGCTCGCGATCGCCGTTTCCGACCCAAGCCGGCTGATGCTGCTCGATGAGATTGCGAGCCTGCTCGGTCAGCGGCTCGTCACCAAGGTTGCGACGCTTTCACAGATCACGGAGCTGCTGAAAAAAACCGAGCAGTCCCAGCGTGTGCTTGATGAAGCGACCGAAGGGCTGACCTTCGACGTAATCTCGGCGAATGATCAGGATGACGAGTCGATCACAATCGAGAAACTGACGTCC
>CAXTUV010000449.1:0-3008 GCA_964247445.1 uncultured Acidobacteriaceae bacterium
CGTGAGTCCACGCGCCCAATGCGGCACGAGCCGCCCGCGGGGCCCGTTGCGGTAGTCCAGCGCGGCACCATCGCCCACACGCTCTCGCTCGCCGGGCAGTTTCAGCCCTACCAGGTAGTAGAGGTGCACGCCAAGGTCGCGGGCTATCTACGACGCATTTACGTCGACATCGGCGATCGGGTGCGCGCCGGGCAGCTGCTCGCCTCGCTTGAAGTTCCGGAGCTGGCCGCCCAGTACACGGGCGCTGCCGCAGAAACGCTGCGCTCCCAAAACCAGATCACCGCTGCCGGACACGAAGCGGCCCGCGCACGCTCGCTCCACGCGGCGCTTGCCGCCAACTCCGCTCGGCTGGAACAAGCCGCGCGGGAGCAGCCCGGGGTCATCGCCGCGCAGGAACTGGATAACGCCCGCTCGCAGGCCGACGCCTCGGCGGCGCAGGCGGATGCGGCGGACGCGGCGCTTTCCGCCGCCAAGGAAGGCGCGGCAGCCGTGGGTGCCGATCAGCAAAGGGTGGCGGCGCTCAAGGGCTACACCTCCGTGACCGCGCCGCTGAAGGGCGTCATCATCTGGCGCTACGCGGACACGGGCGCGCTGATCCAGACCGGGACCAACTCCGACACGCAGGCCATGCCGATCGTGAAGCTCGCGCAAAGCGACCTCCTGCGGCTGCGCGTGCCTGTCCCGGAAGATGCGGTCCGCTATATCCATCAGGGCGACGGCATGGAAATCCATGTCGCCGCGCTGGGGCGCGACTTCCCGGGCGAAGTCGTGCGGTACGCCCGCGATCTCGACCCGGAAACGCGCACCATGCAGACCGAGGTGGACGTGCCCAACGCGGACCTCGCCATCACACCCGGCATGTACGCCGACACTTACCTGACGCTCGCGCGTCGTGACAATGTGATGACTTTGCCGGTCGCGGCAGTGCCCGACAACTCAGTTCTGGTGCTCAATGCGCACAACCGAGTGGAGCGGCGGACGGTCGGCACCGGATTGCGCGGCTCACGGCTGCTTGAAATTACGGCCGGACTAAAGCCCGGGGATCGCGTGGTGCTCGGCGCGAACGAGTCGCTCCGTGACGGCGACCGCGTGACCCCGATCCCGCAGCAGGAGCCCGCGAGCGACCGGATGCGGGAAGAAGGCGGGATGACCGACCCGTTTGCTTCGGATAAGAGCGAAGGGGACGAATAAATGCCGAAGTTCGCGCTGCGCTACCCCTTCTTCATCCTCATGTTGTCGCTGATGGTGCTGCTGGTCGGCACGGCGAATATCGCGAGCATGCCGGTTGATCTGTTTCCCGAGATCGACATCCCGGTCGTGGTGGTCGCGACTTTTTTCTCCGGCATGCCGCCCGCTCAGATCGAGTCCAACATCACCGACACCTTTGAGCGGTTCTTCACGCTCGGGGCCAACATCGACCACATCGAGTCGCGCTCGCTCGCGGGCGTGAGCCTCATTAAGGTGTACTTCCGCCCAGGTACGGACGCCGGGCAGGCGGTGAGCAACATCTCCTCGCTCGCGCTTGCCGACCTGCGCCGCCTGCCGCCGGGCACCTTGCCGCCGATCGTGCTCGGCATGACGGCTTCGAGCCAGCCCGTGTGCCTGGTCACGCTGGAAGGGCAGGGCCTGAACGAAACGCGGCTGAAGGACTTGGCGCAGTTCCAGGTTCGCAACCAGATCGCGAATGTGCAGGGCGCGTCCGTGCCGCAGCCCTTCGGCGGGCGCTACCGGCAGATCCAGATCTACGTGGACCCGCTGAAGTTACAGGCACTCAACATGAGCCTGACCGATGTGTCGGACGCGGTCAACCAATCGAACCTGATCCTGCCCGCGGGCGACGTGCGGATCGGCTTGCAGGACTTCAACCTGTACGCCAACGCGCAGATTCCGACCGTGCCGGCGATCAACTCGCTGCCGCTCAAGTCCGTCGGTAACGCATCGGTGCTGGTCGGCGACATCGGCCACGCGGAGGACTCGGGGGCGCTCCAGACCAACATCGTCCGCATCGACGGGCAAAAGTCCGTGTACGTACCGGTGCTCAAGCAGGCCGGCAAGAGCAACACCATCACGATCGTCAACGGCATGCGCGCGGCGGTCAAGAAGCTGGTCGACATCCCCGCCTCGCTCAAGACGGCTGTCGTGTTCGACCAGTCCGTGTTCGTCAAGGGCGCGATCCGAAACCTGCTGAAGGAGGCCGGGATCGGGCTTCTGCTCACGGGCGTGATGATCCTGATCTTCCTCGGCTCGGGGCGCGCGACCGTAGCCGCGCTGCTGGCGATCCCGCTTGCGGTGCTCACTTGCTTGCTGCTGGTGAATGTGCTCGGCGGCAGCATCAACACCATGCTCCTGGGCGGTCTCGCGCTGGTGCTGTCGAGGCTGATCGATAACTCGGTGATCGTGCTTGAGAACATCTTCCGCTTCATGGAGGAGGGCGCCGCGCCTGAACGAGCGGCGGGCGAAGGCGGTTCGGAGGTCGCGCTGCCCGTGCTGGCCGCGACCGTGACTACCTCGGTCGTGTTTTTTCCCGTGTTTCTGCTCGACGGGGTCAGCACGTACTTGTTCACCGACCTCGCCTATGGGGTCGTGTTCTCGATCTTCGCGTCCTATGCGTTTTCCATGACGCTGGTCCCGCTGTTTTGCGCGAAGTTCATCCGCGGGCACGGCGGGCACTCGGACAAGCCGTCGCTGTTTCAGAGCGGCGTCGACGCGTTCAATCGAGGGTTCGCCTGGATGCTCGCGCGCTATGAGCTGCTGGCATACCGCGCCGTCGCGCGCCCTGGTCTAACCACGGCGGTCATCCTAGGCGCGATCGCGCTGACACTCGGCATCTTCTCGCCGCTCCTGGGCCGCGCATACTTCCCCACCACCGACCCCGGGCAGTTCATCGTGAACGTCAAGATGCCCTCGGGGACGCGGATCGAGGTAAGCAACCGGTACATCGCGCGCGTCGAGGACGTGAACCGGCCCCCCGTCCCGCAGGATGAGCTGGTCATTATCGTTTCCACCAT
>CAXTUV010000450.1:0-2088 GCA_964247445.1 uncultured Acidobacteriaceae bacterium
CAGCTCACTCTGGCCACGCGCATCGTCGCCCACCATGGTTTGAAAGCCTGTCGAGGTGCCGACAGGGTGTGCGCCAGGATTGCCGATAAGCTGCCGAGCGTTGCAGTAAACCAGTAACACGCGGGTTAGCTCACCTGGAACAAATTGGTACCAGCGCTTTCGCCGGAGTTGAAGACGCGCTACCCTCTTCTAGTGAACTTGCGAAAGTGGCGAAATTGGCAGACGCACCAGACTTAGGATCTGGCGGGGCAACCCGTGGGGGTTCAAGTCCCCCCTTTCGCACCAAATTGTTTCAGTAGCCCGGCGCCCCTCGCGGCGGCCCGACGATGAGGATGCCAACTACCGCGAAAATTACGCCAACAGCGTGCAGGTGCGCGTCAGCGTATGGGACATTTTTCTGCTGTTCGGCCTCGCGCACCCCACTTCGCCCGATGACGTCGTGATCGAGAATCAGCAGGGCATTTACTTGAGCCCGCAGCAGGCCAAGGCGCTGTTCAACATCCTGGGGCAGAACCTTGCCCAGTACGAGCAGACCTTTGGGCAGATTGCGCTCGAGCCGCTTGGGCCGCGCCCGGTGAACTAAACCTGTTTCGCTTTGCGGCTTCCCTGCTTCTGGTGTGGTTGGCTGAGGCGGCGGCCCATGGTCCGCTGCTTCAGCTGCCGTACTGGTGGGACGAGGCCGGCTACTATGTCCCGGCGGCCTACGACTTTCTCCGCCGGGGCGCGCTGATCCCCTACTCCTCGCTTTCGAACGCGCACCCTCCCCTGCTCTCGATCTACCTGGCTTCACTGTGGCGAGTGTTCGGCTTTGCTCCGCTCACGACGCGCTTGAGCATGTGCTTCCTGGCCGCGCTTGCGCTTCTTGGGCTGTATACGCTAGCACGGGAAGCTTTCGGCGATTGGAAGCCCGCGCTCGCCGTCGCTTCCCTGACCGGTCTCTACCCTGTCTGGTTCGCGCAGAGCAGCTTGGCCCACGCCGACCTCCCGGCAGCAGCGGCGACACTCTGGGCCCTGCGCTTCTTTTTGCGCGGCCGCTTCGCCGTTGCCGCGGGACTGTTTGCGCTCGCGGCCCTCAGCAAGGAGATCGCGATCGCCACCCCGCTCGCGCTTGCGCTGTACGAGGCCGCGCGAAGGCGATGGGGTGTCGCCGCTTGGCTGGCGCTGCCGGTTGCTCCCTTGGCGCTTTGGTTCAGCTATCACCGGTTGCGCACCGGATTCTTCTTCGGCAATCCTGAGTTTGTGCGCTACAACGCGCTCGCGACCTTCCACGCTGCCCGCGTCGCGCTTGCGCTGGGGCACCGGATGCTCCACTTGACCGCTCACCTGAACCTATTTGTCCCCGTCGCGCTGGCCCTGGGCTCGCTCGCCCTGCCTCGGGTGCGGGCTGGGCTCCCGCGCGAAACGCTGCTGTGTTTCTGGGTTGTGATCGCGGCCAACACGCTTCTATTTTCCATCCTGGGAGGCGCATTGCTCACGCGCTATCTGCTGCCCGAGTACGCGCTGGTCCTGCTGCTCGCGGTCGCGGGGGTATGGGGTCACTGGCGGCGCTGGCTGTGGTTTCCGCTGGTCAGCGCGGGCGCGTTCATGCTGGCTCTTTTTGTCCCGCCCCCGTACCGCATCGCGCCGGAAGATACCCTGGCCTACGCCGATGCCATCCGTTTGCAGCTGGATGCGATCAGGGCGACGGAACAGATTGCGCCGGGCGCGCCGGTGCTGACTGCCTGGCCCGTGACCGACGCACTGCGCAAGCCCGAGCTTGGGTACGTTGGACACCCAGTTCCGGTAGTCGCGATCGACAATTTTTCGCCGGAAAAGCTGGCTGCTTTGAACCAAAGCGGCGCGGAGTACGGCGCGGCGATCGTCTTCTCTACCAAATACGAGCCGGGTGCCCCACTCTGGCACTCTTGGGACGGCGCGGCGGAAGAGCGTTACTTCGACTTCCACACCGACCTGAGCGCCGAAGCTGTCGCCCGGATGCTCGGCGGCGAGGTGGTGTGGCAAGCCCGGCGAGGCGGCGAGCGGGCCGCCGTGCTGCGGTTCGGCCGTGCGCGAGTGGCCCGGGTCTGAGGTAGGATCCAAAGCTGCTCG
>CAXTUV010000450.1:2098-3001 GCA_964247445.1 uncultured Acidobacteriaceae bacterium
TGCTTTCACTGCGTGAAGAGAGTGAAGGCAAATCTTTCTCCGCCGGTACCGGCTTCTCACCATTTTTTGACCGTTTCCGGCTTAAGGCACGGCTTACAGCCTCTTGCCCGAGTGCTGAATCGGGAACGCAGTTTCATTTCGGGAACAGGACACGTTCCCATGTGCGATTCGGAGCGGAAAGCCTACGAAGGCGCTTCTATAATCGCCCCGTGACCCGCTTCCGTTCCATCGCGCGCGTGCTAGCGGCCTTTTGCCTGCTGCTTCCTTTCAGCGCGGCGCGCGCTCAGGAGAATGCTCCCGATGCTTCGGCCGGGGGCCGCCCGCAGCCCCCGCCAACCACGGCCACGGCGCAAGCCCACGGGCAGCTGCTTTTAGCCCTGCCGTTCACGAACGGCGGCGGGGATCCGAGCTTGGACTGGATCGGGGCGGCCTTTCCCGAGCTTGTCAATCAGCGCCTGCTGGCTGCCGGTTTTCTCCCGATCGGCCGCAAGGACCGCTTGTACGCGCTCGACCACCTGGGCCTACCGCCGAGCTGGGCCGAGACGCGCGCGGGCATGCTGCGCCTAGGGCAGACGCTCGACGCGGATTCGGTGATCTTCGGCAGCTATGAGGTCGCCGGCACGCAAATTCGAGCGACCGCGCGCGTGCTGGATATGGTGAACCTGCGCGAAACCGGCGCGCTGACGGAGAGCGCTGCACTGGCGCAGCTGCCCGACCTGCTCAATACGCTGGCTTGGCGCATCGCCCGGCAGCTCGACCCTAAGTTTTCAGGCGCCGAAGCCACCTTCATCGCGGCGGACGCGGGGCTGCGGCTGGATGCTTTTGAGGATTACGTGCGGGGGTTGGAGCTGGCCGCGCCTGAAGAGCAAACCGCGAAGCTGCGCGAGGCGGTGCGACTGGACC
>CAXTUV010000451.1:0-2978 GCA_964247445.1 uncultured Acidobacteriaceae bacterium
TCTTCCCGCCGTTCGTAACTTCCGCGCCCATCCGGGCTTCGGCGCGGAGGCTCTGGTCGGCAGTCAACATGTCCTAATTGGCAACAAGGCACTGCTGGAACACGTGGGCATCGCGGTCACTCTCACCGCATCCGAAGCCGCGACCCCGCTTTGGATTGCGATCGACGGCACCGAGGCCGGCGTGGTCGCCGCTTACGACCCGCCCAGAAGCACATGCCGCGCCGCAGTAGAGGCTCTGCAACGCCGGAGATTCCAGACGCATTTGCTCACCGGCGATGCTGCCGCTCCCGCACATGCAGTCGCACGCTTTGTTGGCATCTCGCCTGGAAACGTCGAGGCCGGCGTATTGCCGGACGGCAAACTCGCCGCCATCCGCCGCTTGCAAGCCGAGGGCCGCCGTGTGCTTTTCATCGGCGACGGCATTAACGACGCCCCCGCGCTCGCCGCCGCCGACGTCGGCATGGCAATGGGCAGCGGGACTGAAATCGCGACGAGCGCCGCCGCCGTCACGCTTCTGCGCCCGGATCTCCGCGGCGCGCTCGATGCGCTCGACCTCGCCCGTGCCGCAGGCCGCGTCATGCGCCAAAACCTAGCCTGGGCGCTCGGCTACAACCTGCTCGCGGTTCCGCTGGCGGCGGGCGTGCTTTACCCGCATTTCGGCGTCCGGCTCAGCCCCATCGCGGCGGCTGCCGCCATGGCCGCCAGCTCGATTTCGGTCGTGCTCAACAGCCTGCGGCTCAAGCGCGCGTAAAGCACGTCCGGGTTATCATCTCCATGGCCGCCCGGGCCAAACTTCACGAAATGAGCACCATGCACGCAAACACCGCAGTCATCCTCGGCGCCCAGTGGGGCGATGAAGGCAAAGGCAAAATCGTTGACGTTCTTTCCGGCTCTTTCGACCTGGTCGCACGCTACGCGGGCGGGCATAACGCCGGGCACACCGTTATTATCGGCGGGCAGAAGTTCAGTCTTCCGCTCGTCCCCTGCGGCCCGACTGCCAGGCCGTCATCGGCAACGGCGTCGTGCTCGACCCCATGGCCTTCCTCAAGGAAATTTCCAAGCTTAAGGAGCTTGGGGTAGATGTCCACCGGCAGCTCAAAATCTCGAATCGCGCCCAGGTCATCCTCGAATACCACCGCATGATCGAGCTCGCGGCCGAGTCCGCGCCGGGCCGCCAAAAAATCGGCACCACCTCGCGCGGCATCGGTCCCGCGTACGAGGACAAGATGGCCCGCAACGGGCTGCGCGTGGTCGACCTGCTCAACAAAGACCTGCTCAAGACCCATATCGAAAACGCTTGCCGCGAGAAAAACACCATCGCGCAAGCGCTGTTCGGCACCCATCCGCTCGACCCGGCGCGCATGTACGAGGAGTACGCCGAAGCCGCCGAGCAGATCCGCCCCTTTGTGACCGACACAGCCAAGCTGCTCAACGACGCGATCGCCGGGGGCAAGCGGGTGATGTTCGAAGGCGCGCAAGGCACTATGCTCGATATCGACCACGGCACGTACCCGTTTGTGACCTCCTCCTCCGCGACCGCGGGTGGCGCGGTCATCGGCACCGGCGTCGGCCCGACGCGCATCGGCACGGTAATCGGCGTCACGAAAGCCTATGTTACGCGCGTCGGCGAGGGGCCGTTCCCGACCGAAATCCACGACGCGGCGGGCGAGGAGCTGCGCAAGCGCGGGCAGGAGTTCGGCGCGGTCACGGGCCGCCCCCGCCGCTGCGGCTGGCTCGACCTGCCGCTGCTGCGCTACTCCAACATGATCAATGGGACAGAGTGGCTGGTCGTCACGAAGATGGACGTGCTTGACACGCTTGCGGAAATCCCAGTCTGCGTTGCCTATGAAATCGACGGCCAGGAGGTCGACACCATGCCCGCCGATGTGCGCGGGATTGAGTCGATCCGCCCTGTGTACACGCACCTGCCCGGCTGGCAGACCCCGACCGAGCACGCGAAAACCTGGGAAGATCTGCCGCCCAAGGCCCAGGCCTACCTCCACTTCCTGGAGCAGCAAACGGGTGCGAGGATCGGCATGGTGTCCACCGGCCCCGACCGCGGTCAGACCGTCGAGCTGCCCGCGTTTCGCGCGGCGCTCCACGGGACCGCAAATCCCCCCTTACGAAAGTAAGGAGACCGCGCGGTAGGCAGCGCGTAGTATGGAGTCGCGATGCGCTTTTCGCCGGCCAACACGCGCTTCCGGTCTGCCCTGCTGTTTGCGGTGTGCGGCCTGGCATTGGGTGTGGGAGCGCGCGCGCTTAAAATGCCGCTCAAGCCAACGGGCCGCAACGGAGCGGTGCAGAAGCAGATACGGCAGCTCGAGGATAACTGGCACGACGCCATCCTTTCCCGCGACGGTACCGCAATCGGAAGCCTGCTTGCCGACAACTATGTCGGCATCGGCCCGGATGGGAACATCGTGAGCCGGGATGAAGAGCTTCAAGCGCGCACCGACGGCCAAGACCGGCTCCGCAAGCTTGACGTCGAAGAGCAGAAGGTCCGGGTGTTCGGCACCACTGCGGTTGTAACCTCGCGCGTGTGGGTGGAGGGCATGTACTCCGGGCACCAGCTGAATGGGCCTTACCGGTACACGCGGGTGTGGAGCTTGAACCGCGGACAGTGGGGGATCGTGAGCTTTGAAGCGTGTAAGGTGGATGACCCGGCTGCGCGTAGGCCGTGTCGGTGCAGAGTAGGCTGGCGGGGCCGCGGGCGGCCAGCGAACTGCTTTGCTCGTGGAAAGCACAACGCACGGAACTACAGTAAGCTCTCCCCAACCGCTTCCTAAGTAAGCGATCTGAACAGTCGTGTTCGTGAGTTACTTGCTCGTTTTGACAGAGGTGTCTGTTTCACAGGATTGCAGGCTAGAAACCCACGCATGCGGCGTCGTTCCGAATGTCTTTCTAAACATCGCAACAAAGGCGCTCGGCTGCGAGTACCCGACGTCCCAGGCTGCTTCCTTGACGGAGCAACCTGAAAC
>CAXTUV010000452.1:0-2965 GCA_964247445.1 uncultured Acidobacteriaceae bacterium
TTGCCGAGGACTGGGATGGACCCATCTACGCGCACCCGCTGGAGAATCCCTACCTGACCGGCGCGAGCGAGTACGCGCCCTGGAATGCGGGCGCGGGCGGCGGCGCGATGAGCCTTCTGTCGCCGCTGCTGCCGAAAGGGCCGGTCAACCTGGATGGTCGGCTGGTCGCGATGCATGAAGGGCCGCTTGCACCCATGCCGGGCTGGGAGGTGCTGCACACACCCGGGCACACTCCCGGGCACTGCTCGCTTTACCACGCGGAAACGCAAACCTTGCTGGTGGGCGACGCCTTCTGCACGACCAAATCCGAATCCTTCTTTGAGGCGGCGATCACGCAGGCTCCGGAGCTTCACGGTCCGCCGGCTTACTTCACCTCAGACTGGGCGGCGGCGCAGGACTCAGTCGAGCGCTTGGCCAAGCTGCCCGTAGCCGCGGTCGCCCCGGGGCACGGCAAGCCGCTCGCGGGCGCAAACCTTTCCGGTGAGTTGCGCGAGCTCGCGCTCCGGTTTCGCGCGGTCGCGGTACCGGAGAACCAGCGTTAGGTTTTACACTGAACGGAGTGGAAGGGCCTATAGCTCAATCGGTTAGAGCAGCGGACTCATAATCCGTTGGTTCCAGGTTCAAGTCCTGGTGGGCCCACCATGCGAAAGCATTCAATTCGATAGGTTTGCAGCATCCTTAACAGCTGAAGGTGCTCTCAAAATTATGGTGCCGGCTTTGGTGCCGCTAAGCATCGCCCTCCGGGTGACCTTTAAAGGCAAATCGGTTGATAACGGAGCTGACCTGCTCATGGCCTAGTTGTGCGTACCTCGCGGAAGCTGAGATTGAGCGCTGCCCAGCTACTATTTGAATTTCGCGTATACATGCACCTGCCATGGCCAGCCAAGAGCAATAAGTGTGCCGCAACCCGTGCCAAGGAAAACCGGTGATTCCGGCGGCAGCAACGGCAGGTTTGAACCAGCGGCGAATCCCACGGAAGTCAGCTTTGCTCGCCACAGAACACAGGCCCTGCGACTCTAGAAGCAGTCTCATAAACACCTCAGCAGTCTCTTGAGGCAGCCGAGCTGGACGAAGCCGAGGAAGTTTTCAGCATGACGTTCACATCGGGGGGACCAGGCGGGGGAAGTGGTGCAGCCATGCAAAAGCCACTCCGTTTCCCACTTCCTGCGATACCGGCGCAGCAGCCTGCCATCTTGGGTTTTGCTCCTGCGCCGCCGGTTCGGCGCGATCATCTTGATGCCGTACTCGGCCGCTAGCTGGGCGTCGAGCGCGTCCAAATCGTAGGCCTTGTCGCCCGATCTACTGCGCCGCAAATTCATCGAGCAGTTCGTGCCGAGCACCCTTCGACAAGCGTGCATTCCGCCGGGTTAGCGCTCTCAACAGATACGGTGAAAGGTAAGTTGTCGTCTGAAGCGACAGCGATGACTTTGGTGTCCTTTTATCTCAGCGCAAGCCGGCCGAGTTGGGTCCCCGTGCACAGTTGACGACTCGGTCCCCAGATAGTTTTCTCGTCTTCCATGGCGCTTCCTGCCGGCAGCCGTTCTCAGCTACGGCCTGAGCAGCCGGTCCTCATGGGTGCGCCGCGCGATAATCGCCTGTGAGCACCGACATACTACCCTAGCAAACTACATACTTATGAGCGCACTTACTTCGCAGCGGGCCAGCGCGGCGGCTTCTTGCCGTCAGCATCTAAGTAAATCTGTAGCTCGGTATAAGCACCCTCGGCGGATGGGTGCTGCTGTTGGAAACTCCAGGTCAGCGCGCCTGCGGCATGGTGCCTCACTTTTCTAAACCGGGCCCGCAAACCGCGGCCGTGCAGTTTTCGCTTATACAGTTGCAATTCAAACCAACGTAAGTAGTTGCGCGTGATCTGGCTCATTGTCATTTGCAGACCCGCTTGGTAGTTATGGGCAGCCATGGTTCGCTGTATCTCGCGAGAGCTCAGGATGGCAATAATCTGCGCCGCCAAATCATCGGCATCGCCGACTCGGTAAAAGCGGATGTCCATATTCTCCTCGTCCGCCATATCTCGAAAGTCGGGAAGATCAGCGGAAACGATAGGCACGCCGAACTCGCATGCCTGGTGCGCCGGGCCACTCGACCCGGTTGCCGAGTCATACGGCATCACGATCACCGATGCTGTTTGAAAGAGATGAGGGATTTCCTCCTCCGGAATATAACCGCGGAATTCTATGGGAAGATGCGGCGGCTGCGCTTCGCGAATGGATTCCCAGTAGCCGGCTTTGGTGTGATGGTTTGCGCCTCCAATGATGAGTCTGGCGTTCGGCACTTGCGCGAGCACGGCAGGAAAGGCCGCCATAAGCGTCTCCAGCCGCTTGTAGGTACCCCAATGTCCGATCGCAACGATTCGATGTTCCGGATTCGCGCGCTGCTTGAAGTCCGGCGGAACCGGCATGGCTCCGAGAATGCCGTGCGTCCCGAGCAGCACGTTACTGGCCCCATATCTGGCAGTGAGCGTCCGCCGATAGCCGGAAAGCCGCACGGAAACAGAATTAGCTTTCAGTAGTATCTTCGTCGCCGCGACAGTACCCATGCGAAAGATACTCTGCCGCTTAATGCCGGCCGCAGCCATATCGACGTGCTCGAGAATATGGTGCAGCGTAATGTGCGTGAAAAATCCGGCAGCGCGGACCAGTGCCGGCGCGGAAAGCCCGGAGGTGGCGGCTATCGGCTCGCCCGGTGTGCCGAAACTTGAAAAAACAAGATTGAACCACACAACATCCGGGTCGATCTGTCGAATGACGCGAAGCAATCGCGCGGGATTGCGAAGGCTGCCGAACTTCCAGCAACGCACCACGGTAAAGCCCGGCAGCTCCGGCTGCTGGTCTGCCTTGAGCGCATCGCCGTTCTCGTCCGTTGCAAAATCGTAGCTATCCAATGTATCGGCGATGATCGTCAACTGTACCGCGGGATTGCTTTTGAGTGCCTGGGCCAAATGCAATCC
>CAXTUV010000453.1:0-2962 GCA_964247445.1 uncultured Acidobacteriaceae bacterium
TTACCATACCACCGACAAACCGATCTACGTTAACGGCATTCTCTTCCACTCCGCGGAAGTTGGAAGCGCGGGACTTGGGCACAGCATGGGATCGACGACATACCGCACGTTCAAAGATGATACTTGCTTTGATGTCAGCCTTTCCATAACAGAGACAGACATCCGCGAGCCTGAAGTCCCTTCTACTGTGACGCCATTTAATGAGGCCGGATTAAAGGACCTGCTCCAGTAAATGCTGGAAACGCTTCGCTTTACGCAGTTGTTCCCTTTATTTACGGCGCGAAATCCCGCAGCCCGGCCACGGTCTTGGCATCCAGCCCTTCGAGCACCGCCACCATCAGGTCCACCATCTTGTCGAAGTCGCCCCGGTTCACGATCCCGTTGTGGGCGTGGGTATACCGTACCGGCACCACGAAGTTGAGGGTCGGCACGCCGCCCGAGCTTTCCTGGATCGCGGAAGAGTCGTCACCGTAGCCCTGCACGAGATCGAGCTGCAACGGAATAGCCTTGGCCGCCGCGGTTTGGCGAACAAACGACACCAGCTTGCGATTGGGCAGCGCGGAGGTGTCATAGAGAAAGATGCCGGGGCCCGCGCCGAGCTTGGCTTGCGTCTCCTCGGGGTGGCCGAGGAAGGTGTCGCCCGCGATGCCGCCCTCAATCGCCAGGCCGATGTCAGGATGCACCAGGTCGGCGGCTGTTTTCGCCCCGCGCAGACCGATCTCCTCCTGCGTGGTCGCGACAAAGAAGATCTGGTTCGCATGGGGCAGCTTCACCAACCGCTGCATAGCGACGAGCAGCACCGCACAGCCGATGCGGTCGTCCCACGCTTTGCCTAGGTAATTGTCAGTCCCGTTCAGCACGGTAAACGGCGAGTCCGGCACGACGGGGTCACCTGGTTCCAGGCCCATCGCGGCGACCTCAGCCGCGTCCTTCGCGCCTACGTCCAGGTAAAGCGAATCGCGCGAAAACACCTTAGTGCGGTCCTCCGCGGGCAGCACATGGATGTCGCGAATGCCCGTGACGGCGTGCACCGGGCCTTTCGACCCAAGGATGATCCAGCGCTGGTCCACCAGGGCCTGATCGAGCCAGCCGCCCAGCATCTGCATGGTGAGAAAGCCGTTGGGCGTGATGCGCCGTACCATGCCCCCCCGCTCAAGCTTGTGCGCGTGCACCACGATGGGGGGCCCGGTCGTGCCGACCTGGGCGATCACCGAGCCCAGCCCGTCGTAGGTGAGCTTGGACGCCAGCGGCTGCATGATGGGGACCATGACCGCGCGCACGCCTTCCTCCGCGCCCGGCGGCCCTGGTGCGTTCGCGAGCTTTTCAAGCAGCGTGAGGGTCGGGTCGGACTGCCCGAGTGCAAAACTCGGGAAGAGCAGCAGCAGCCAGAGCAGCTTCATTGCGCGCCCCCTTTCGCCGCAGCGCCCGTGAAGATTGCTTTCGGCAGGATCGCGTGGACGCCCACGTTGGTGTCGACCAACTGCGTGATGTCGAGGTCGACCGCGACGCTTGATAGCTGGTATGCCTGGTCGCGTGTGAGTCCCTTGTCGGTTTCGAGAAAACCGAGCATGTTGTTCAAGGCCATCTCCGTCGCTTTTTGGAGGTCTGGGCTGAAGCCCATGGCGATGTAGGCCGTCGGCGTTTCCGCGCGCGGCCACAGAAGGTGTTGATCTTTATGGACGACAAACCGAAATGTTCCGGTCAGCATGGTTTCCATCGCCGTGATGTCAACCTCGCCGTTGCCCTGCCCTGCGTGGCCGTCACCGGCCTCAAACAGCGCTCCGGCTGTATGCACGGGCAGAAACAGTTTGGTGCCCGCGACCAGCTCCTTGTTGTCCATGTTGCCGCCGTGCATCCAGGGCGGGGCTGAGTTGTACTTGCCCGCGCTCTCGGGCGGCGCGACGCCCATCGATCCGAAAAACGGGTGCAGCGGAATCTCGATCCCCGGTGCGAACTCGGCGACCATGCGCGCGCGGTCAAGCGGAATCTTCGTGAACCGGCCATAGGGATACTCGTCCGGCAGGAAGCCCCGGCCCACGCCGAACCCGTTGCAAGCCCTGGGTACGTCGATCGAGATCTTCTCGATATTGACTTCGAGCACATCGCCTTCTTCTGCGCCCTCGACCGCGACGGGCCCTGTGAGGATGTGGCCGCCGGGGCCTTTCTCGATGCCTTTAGCCGCATACAGCGCGGTGACCGAGGCCGGGATTTCGGAAGCCGGGATGCTGATCTTTTGGAGCCGCTCCGGGTCGCCGCAGGTGGACAGGGTGTGCATCACGACCGTGTCGCCGCTCTTCACAGTCAGAACAGGCTTCGCATGCGCCGAGTAGTAGCCCCACGCCACGGTTTCGGGCGTGGCGTCCAGCACCTGCTGCGCCCCGGCGGGCACAGCAGCTATCGCTAAAACAATCCCAAGCCAACGCATACGGGTGAATATACCGGGCTGTATCCAATCCGCCCAGCGCTATTTGCGCGGCGCGGGCTCATCCGCATCGGCCAGCGCGTACGCGGTCACGGCCATCACCGCGGCGTTCTCGGCCAAATGCCGCGGGTTAACCTTGTCGAAGGTATCGGCGGCGGTGTGGTGATAGTTGAAGTAGAAGCGCTGGTCCTGATTAGGTGCGAACCCCGGCACGCCCTTCTTAACCAGCGGATCGACGTCCGCGCCGACCTCCTCACCCTTGGTGATCAGCGTCGCGCCAAAGCGCGCGAGCGCTTCCGCAATGGGTCGCATATACTCGACTAGCCCGGGCGCGCCGGCATAGGCGATCCCGTACGGGTGATCGCAGCCCAGGTCGGACTCCATGGCCGCGATGTGGTCCGCGAGCTGCCCTGCATGCTCCTCGGCATAGGTTTCCGCGCCCTCGGAACCCTGCTCCTCGTCCATCCAGGCGATAAAGCGGATGGTGCGCTTGGGATGCAGACCCAGCTTCTGCATCAGGTGAACCGCCTGCATGGACAC
>CAXTUV010000454.1:0-1860 GCA_964247445.1 uncultured Acidobacteriaceae bacterium
TTCATCGACCGCCCGGTCGCGACCACCTTGCTGACCATCGCGATTGCGCTGGCCGGCATTGTGGGCTACACCGTCCTGCCGGTCGCGCCGCTGCCGCAGGTGGATTTCCCAACCATTCAGGTGAGCGCCGGGCTGCCGGGCGCAAGCGCTGAAATCATGGCCTCCTCGGTCGCAACCCCGCTTGAGCGCCAGTTCTCGCATATCGCCGCCGTGACGGAGATGACCTCGTCCTCTTCGCTCGGCTCGGTGAACATCAGCTTGCAGTTCGACCTGAACCGCAATATCGACGGCGCGGCGCGGGATGTGGAAGCAGCCATCAACGCGGCTCGCACGTACCTGCCCGCGAACCTGCCCGGCAACCCGACCTACCGCAAGGTGAATCCCGCCGACGCGCCGATCATGATCATCGCGCTCACCTCAAAGAAGTACGAGCGCTCGAAGCTCTACGACCTGGCGTCAACCATCCTGGAGCAGCGGCTTTCGCAGCTTGAGGGCGTCGGTCTGGTGACCGTGGGCGGCGGCGCGCTGCCCGGGGTGCGCGTCGAAGCCAACCCCATGCAGTTGGAGCAGTACGGGCTGACGCTGGCGAACATTCAATCCACGCTGTCTGCGCAGAACACGGATGTGCCGCGCGGCTCCTTCCAGGACGGCGAGCGTAAGGTCGACATCGTCACAAACGGGCAAATCTCGCGCGCCGACCAGTACAAGCCTTTGATCATCGGCTACCATAACGGCGCGGCGGTGCGGCTCCAGGATCTGGCCGACGTGGAGGACGCGACGCAAAATGTGCGTGCCGCCGGCTACCTCAACGGCGTGCCGTCCATCCCGGTCATCATCACGCGGCAGCCCGGCGCCAACATCATCGAAACCAACCAGCGCATCCGTGATGCACTGCCTGGGCTGCTGTCGGCGATCCCGCAGGGCATCAATGCCACGATCGTGCTGGACCGCACGACCACGATTCTTGCCTCGGAGCGCAATGTCGAAGAGACGCTGGTCTTTTCAGTGATTCTCGTGATCGGGGTCGTGTTTGTTTTTCTGCGCAGCCCGCGCGCCACGCTCATCCCCACGGTCGCGGTCCCGGTTTCGCTCATCGGCACCTTCGCGGTCATGTACCTGTTCGGCTACTCGCTCGACAACCTGTCCCTGATGGCGCTCACCATCGCAACCGGCTTCGTGGTCGACGATGCGATCGTGGTCATGGAAAATATCTCGCGCTTTATCGAGCTGGGCATGACGCCGCGCGCGGCAGCGCTTCGGGGCGCGAGCGAAATCGGCTACACCGTGCTGACCATCTCCATCTCACTCATCGCGGTGTTCATCCCCATCCTGTTCATGGGCGGCATTGTGGGCCGGCTTTTCCGCGAGTTCGCGGTGACGCTGTCCACCGCGATCCTGGTATCCATGGTGGTTTCGCTCACCACCACGCCGACCATGTGCGCCTACATCCTAAAGCGCAGCCCCAAGGACGAGAAGCATAACTGGCTGTATCGCGCCTCCGAAAGCGGCTTTGACTTCATCTTGCGCATTTACCGCGGGTCGCTGACCTGGGTGCTGCTCAACCCGGGCATCACGCTGGTCGTGCTGTTTCTCACGCTTGCCCTCAACGGCCTCTTGTTCGTGCGCGTACCTAAGGGCTTTTTCCCGGAGCAGGACACCGGCTCGATTTCAGGCGGTTTGCAGGGGCCGTACGATGCCTCGTTCAACCTGATGAATGGTTCGGTTTCTCAGATCGCGAAGATCATCAAGGCTGACCCCGGCGTCGCGAACTCGATTGCGTTTACCGGGGGCGGCGGCAATACCAACGGCGGCTTCATCTATGTTGCGCTCAAGCCGCTCGGCAAGGGTCCGGGGCAGCGG
>CAXTUV010000454.1:1870-2637 GCA_964247445.1 uncultured Acidobacteriaceae bacterium
TCGCGCGGCTCCGGCCTATGTTCGCGCGCAGGCCGATCGCCTCGGTGTTCCTCCAGCCCAATCAGGACATCCGCGTCGGCGGGCGCGGCGGCAACGCGCTCTACCAATACACCATCGTGGCCGATACGCTGCCGCTGCTGAACTACTGGTCGCCGCTGCTGTACAAAAACATGAAGGTTCTGCCGGAGCTTGCCGATGTCAATTCCGACGCGGAAAACGGCGGGCTGTCCGCATTTGTCGACTACGACCGCGACTCGGCCGCGCGGCTCGGCCTTACGCCCATGACGATCAACCAAGGCCTGTACGCCGCGTTCGGGCAATCCGAGGTTTCACTCATCCGGACGCAGCTCAACCAGTACTATGTGGTGTTGGAAGTCGCACCCGAGTACTGGCAGTCGCCCGAAGGCCTGAAGACGATTTACCTGCGCGTGCCCGGCAGCGCGGGACCGGTTCCCTTGGATTCATTCTCCAAGACCCGCATCAACACGACCTCGCTCACCTTGAACCACACCGGCTTGTTCCCTTCAACGACCGTCTCGTTCAATCTCGCGCCGGGCCAATCGCTTTCAACCGCGCAGGAGGCCATCCAGCGCATGGCTGAGCGGCTGGGCACCCCGGCGACCGTGCGCGGCATGGCTTCCGGTACGTTCCAGGCCTTCCAGCAGTCGCTCAAGTCAGAGCCCTACCTGATCCTCGCAGCGCTCCTGACCGTGTACATCGTCCTTGGCATCCTGTACGAGAGCTTCATCCACCCGCTCACCATCCTC
>CAXTUV010000454.1:2647-2959 GCA_964247445.1 uncultured Acidobacteriaceae bacterium
CTTGTGCACCCCATCACGATCATTTCCACGCTGCCGTCGGCCTCGGTCGGCGCGCTGCTCGCGCTGGAGTTTACCGGCACCGACCTGAGCGTGATCGCCATTATCGGCATTGTGCTGCTGATCGGCATCGTGAAGAAAAACGCGATCATGATGATCGATTTCGCGCTGCTTGCCGAGCGCGAACACGGCCTGTCGACCTCGGACGCGATCTTTGAGGCGTGCATGCTCCGGTTCCGCCCGATTATGATGACCACCGCCGCCGCTCTGTTCGGCGCGCTCCCGCTTGCCTTCGGCCACGGCACGGGCTCAGAG
>CAXTUV010000455.1:0-1807 GCA_964247445.1 uncultured Acidobacteriaceae bacterium
AAGGAAGAGAAGACACCATGCTGGAGACACGTTTGAATTCGGGAAAGATCTTCCTTTCGTGTCTTACTTTCCCGAGCCACGAGACTACAAGCTGTGTGGAAGGCTGCTGGGTTCAGAAGTAATGTGGTGATCGTGCGAGGCGGCAATTAGAAATAGCAAGACTGATTCTAACTAACCCCGAACTCACCCCTGCCGTATACCATTCACCAGCGGCGCTGCGGCGCGTTCGATTCCCTCCTCCAGCCCGACCCGTGGCGACCAGTTCAACTGCTCGCGCGCCTTTGCCGTCGCATATTGCTGGTCGCGACCAAGCAGATAGACCGCATGCCGGGTCAGCAGGGGGCGGCCTTTCAGTCCCGTGCGGTAGGGCAGCTCACTCGCCCGGGCTAGGGCCATAGCCGCGGCGAAGGGCAGCTTGAGCCACGGCTCCCCGATGCCGAGCGCCCGCGCCAGCGCGGCGGCATAGGCGCGCCAGGTCACCCCGTCCACGCTGCTCAGGTTAAAGGCTTCACCACGCGCGCGGGGCTCTCCGGCGGCACGCAGCATGGCCCGGCACACATCGTCGACATACACAAAGCCGCCGCGCACACGGCCGCCGTCCACCAGCAGCATGGCCCTTTGCCGGAGCAAGGCGGCGATATCGTTTACAAAAGCTTTGCCTCCCGGGCCGTAAATGCTGGCCGGGCGCACCACGGTGACCGGCAGGCCCTTGGCGGCGGCGGCCCATACGGCCTCTTCCCCGGCGCGTTTGGTCTCGTTATACGGCAGGCCTACGGAGCGCAAAGGGGTATGCTCGTCGCTCGCGATCAAGGGATAACCGTACACATCGGTCGTGCTGACATGGAGAAATCGCTCGAGCCGCCGGGCATGGCGCAGCGCGAGGTCCAGGAGCAGCCGCGTGTACTCGACATTGGCTTGCTGGAACTGCCGAAGCAGTGCCCAATCGGTCGAGCAGCCCGCGCAGTGGAAAACGACATTGCTGCCCCCCAGCGCGTCCTGCACAGCCGTGAGGGCATCCGGCTTATCTTCGCCGTGCAGCAGAGACGCACGCACAACACGAACACCGGGCCGGTTGGGAAGCGCCGACCCTGCGCGAGCCAGGATAGTGACCCGCGCTCCTTGCGCTAGAAGCATGTCGACCAGCCGGCCGCCGAGGAAGCCGGAGCCGCCGGTCACCAGCGCTTGCAAACCTCAGGCCTCGCGCAGGCTCGCGAACACGTCCAGCGCATGGCTCAGCTGCGGCTCTGTGTGCGCCGCCGTGACGCACAAACGCAACCGGGACGAGCCCTGCGCGACCGCCGGGAACATCACCGGCGAGGTAAGAATGCCCCGGTTGCGCAGCTCGCGCGCGAACAAAGCCGTGCGCGCATCGTCAAACAGCATGAGCGGGATGACCGCCGTTTCAGAAAAGCCGGTGTTGAAACCCAGGCTCTTCAGCCCGTTGCGCAAAAACGATGCGTTGGCGCGAGTGCGGTCCACGCGTTCGGGCTCCGCTTCCACAATGCGGATCGCCGCGAGCACCGCGGCTGCCGAGGGCGCGGGCATGGCACCCGAAAAGATAAACGGCGCGGAAGCGTGCTGAAGAAAGATCATCAGCTCCTGCGAGCCCGCGACAAATCCGCCGCCCGAGGGGATCGCCTTCGCAAGTGAACCGGTCCAGATGTCGACCTCGCTCGTATCGATGCCGAAGTGCTCGTCGGTCCCCCGCCCGCCCGCGCCTAGGACGCCGGTCGCGTGCGACTCGTCCATCAGAAGGTAGCAGTCGAACTCCTTCTTGATCTTGATCAGCTCCGGCAGTATGCAGATG
>CAXTUV010000455.1:1817-2939 GCA_964247445.1 uncultured Acidobacteriaceae bacterium
CTTCTCGGCCAGCGTGGCGAGCTCGCCGACCGGGCCGATGTCGCCGTCCATCGAAAACACGCCGTCGGAGATGATGAGCGTGCGGTTCGCCTCCGGGCCGTTGGCCAGCTCGCGCCGCAGCGACTCAGGGTTGTTGTGCTCAAAGCGCTGCACCTGCACGCCCGCGAGCCGGCAGGCATCAATCAGGCTCCGGTGCGAAAGCGAATCGGCGATCACCCGGTCGGCGGGGCCGAACAATGAAGCGATAACGGCTAAATTCGCCACATAGCCGGAGGTGAACAGCAGCGCACCCTCGGTCCCTTTAAATGCTGCGAGCGCCCGCTCGGTCTCGTGGTGCAGCTCCAGCGTGCCGGTCAACAGGCGCACACCGCCCGTGCCGGTGCCGTACCGGCGAATCGCATCGATAGCGGCCGCATCGATGCGCGGGTCGCCGATCAGCCCCAGGTAGTCATAGCTTGAGAGCATGAGCAGCTCATGCCCATCGGTCGCGACGCACGGACCCGATCTCCGGGAAAGCGGCGCTTGAAACGGGTATGCGTCCAACGAGCAGGCTAGGGCCGCTTTTTCAAATAGTCGGCGCGGCCGCGCGTCCAGCAGATCGCGCTTCTTGAAGCTCCAGGTGCGGCCTTCGGAAAAATAGCCGTTAAAAATCTGACCGGAAGAAGATCGAAACTGCTTGGAGAACGTAATCGGCTCTTCGGTGGTGTCGGCCGTGGGAAAAGGCAAGGTCATCAGGAGACTCGAGGCGAAGCTGGATTAGGGGTGAGTCTAGCGGAAAGGGCATGTGAAGGGAAGCTTCGCTGCTGACAAAGGATCACCGGGCGCACCTAAAAAGCCGTGCAGCGCCAGCTTGGTACTGCATGCGGCTCTTTTCTCGCTTTCAGCTGGAAAGCTTCCTAAGAAGGCCGGAGAGCGGTCATCAGGAAGAATTCTCAGCATCCCAGCGGCTCCAGCTGATCACCATGCATGAACCGGCATTACGGATTGCGAGCTGGGAAGTGAAAGCATTTGGCGTCCCCGACGGGATTCGAACCCGTGTTACCGCCGTGAAAGGGCGGTGTCCTAGGCCACTGGACGACGGGGACGCACTTCACCATCATACAGTGCTCGTCGGTCTGCCTC
>CAXTUV010000456.1:0-2937 GCA_964247445.1 uncultured Acidobacteriaceae bacterium
GCCGCCCACATGGATGATCAGCCGCGCTTCGGGTCCGCAGCCCATCCGGTCCAGGATCTCGGCCTGCGAGTCAAGATCCCACATGCTTTTGCGCGTCAGCTCTTCGGACTCGGAGTTAAGCACAATGAACTGAGACGGGTGGAACGAGAGCCGGATGTCGGCCTCCCGCGCCAGCTTGCCTACATACTCCAGCTCGCTTGCCGTCTCGCGCACCATCGCGTGGAACTGCGGCATGTCGGGGTGCGTGGCGTAGGGTGCCATGTCGGAGCTCATCCGGTACATGTGAATGTTGTGCTTGCGCAAGTACGTGAATATCTCGCACAGGTGCCCCAGCGAAACGCGCAGGTGCGGATTCGCCTGCCAGCGCCGCGTGTCGTTGCTTTTCAGCCCCGGCTGCCCCATCACCTTGACGGCGAAGCCCAGGCGCATGGCCTCCGCGGGCCAGGCTTTCTGCGGCTGCCCGTCTAGATCCTTGCAGGGAAATAGCGGCTCGGCTTCGCGCCGGGCCGCATCCGCCTCGGCGAGCGCCTTTTTGCTCGGGGCTTTGTTCTTCGCCGCTTTCTTTTTCTTGGCGGGCGCGTGCTTCACCGGCGTGTTCTGAGCGGCTTTCGCCGGGCGCCCGGCTTTCTTCGGGGTGGTCTCGTCTGCCATCAAGCTTTTAAGATGCGCTGAGTTTCAGTTCGGGTCCGAAGCCCAGGTCCTCTGCAAAGTCGTTCCAGCTCGCCGCGGGCACCGCCCCGCCGCTCGCCTGGTCATGGCCGTTGCCGTAGCCTTGGTCGGCCCCGGCGGGCGTGTGCTCGCGCAGGAACTCGATCACATTGACGCCCTTGGGACCCCGCGCGGAAAAATGCACATAGCCGGGCCGAACGCCGAAGTTCACCCCCATCACGATCGAGTCCTTGAAGCGCCCGCGCCAGGTTTGCGCCACCAGCGGGTGTACCTGGCACGGCGTGTCCATGCGCAGCGCCACCAAGTCCGCGCCGAGCCGATCATGCCATTTCTTACTGAACTTCGGGCCGGCTTTCTTCGCAACGGCGAGTGCCGCCGCGACCTCCTCCTTGGCCTGGAGCAGCACGGCGGTTTCGGGCAGCTCGCCCTTTGCGATCTGCTTGGGGCTGTCGGCTTTCAGCAGGACTTCCAGCGCCGCGCTCGCGTCGGCAGCCGCGGTTCGGCGCGGCGCGTTCAGGAGCGAGACCGCGTCCCGCATCGGGCCGGTGGGCCACGTCGCGCGGGCTTCGGCGAGCTCGGGAAAGGGCGCTTTGTCGCCCAGGTCGGACAAGATGCTCAGAGCAGCCATCCACAGCAGTGCGCCGTGCTGTTCGGGGGTGAGGATGGCCCGCACGCACCACCACACTAACAGCCCGGTGGTAGGGATGTTGCGCCCGTCCGGGTCGGAGCCGTAGCCGGTGATCAACTCAGCCCCGGGTGGAATGCCGCCGGGCATGTGATGGTCGATCAAGAGCGTGGGCACGCCGGGCAGCAGCGCATCGGGCCTGCTCCCTAGATCTAAAATAAATAACGCTTGCGGGTCGCGCTCAGCCAACCGGGCAATTACGGCAGGATCCCAGGCCGACTCCCCCTTGCGACGGGCTTCAATGCTCACCTGCGTGTACCCCGAGAGCTCAAGGGAGCGCGCCAGCAAAGCCCCGGCAGGCAGCCCGTCGCAGTCCGCGTCGCACAGGATGTGGATGCGGGCGTCTTTCGCGAGCGGGGCGAGAAAGGCCTGAAAGCGCGCGGGCGCTGCGGCGCGCAGGTCTGTGCTTGAAGTAGGAGGGGCGGTCGAACTCATCCCGGAATGGATGCGACTTCCAGGGCGCGCGAAGAAAAGTGAACAGCCCAGTGCCTGAGCCGGTCTTAGCGTATGAAAACACCATGGAAGCCCTCGCTGGACATTCGCTAACAGGAGCAGCGCGCTTGAGTTTAGGACGGGAACAGGCGGCGGACGACGAAGCCCGCTTTGCCGCCTTCGTCCAAACCCACGCCCGGCTCGCCTTCCGAGTCGCCTACGCGCTGCTGCGCGACGCGAGCGATGCCGAGGACGCGGTGCAGGAGTGCTTCCTCAAGCTGCATCGCAGGGGCGGTTGGCAGCGGGGCATGGACGAGCGGGCCTACCTGGCCCGGGCTGCCTGGCGGGCGGCGCTGGATTTGCGGGCGCGTCAGCTTCGGGCTGCAAGTACGGACGAGTACGACGAGCCCGCGAGCGCAACCCCGAGCCCGGAGCGGCAGGCAGTCGCCGGAGACGCCCTGGCCCGGGTACACCGGCTCATCGACGCGCTGCCTGAGACGCTGCGCTTCCCGCTCGTGCTCTGCTCGGTTGAGGGAATGAGCTCGGCGGAAGCCGCGGTCGCACTCAAACTACCCGAAGGGACGGTGCGGCGAAGGGTAAAGGAAGCCCGGGCGCTGCTGCGCGAGAAACTGAATGCAATGGAAGGAGGGCGCGGTGGACGCTGAGAATCGGGAAAAGCTGCTGGAGGAGGCGTTGACCGCGTACACGGCGGTTGAGCCGCGGGAAGGGTTGGAAGGAAGAGTGCTGACTCGGGTGGGGGTGGCAGAATCCAGATTACCCAACCGAAGCTGGTGGTGGAGTGGCGCAGCCGCGTGTTGCTTGACGGCTGCCGCTCTCCTTGCCTTCATCTTCTACAGGCCATTACCGCACTTGGAGCAACCAAGCTTTGCACTTGGAACTCCTGTTCCCTCTCAAGTTAAACTTCTGCCCACTCACCGGCGGATTCAGATCAGTTCAATTTCTAAAAGCAAAACCCGAGTGGTACTTACAGCAGAAAAAAACAAACCTTTCGAGGAGCCCCCGCTGTCTAAGCAGGAAAGATTGCTGCTCGCAGCGGCAAACAAACCCTTCGAAACTCAGCCTAGCCCCGCTGATACGGACATAACTACGGTCTCGCCTATCGAGATCAGCTTGCTTGCTTTTCAGGAAAT
>CAXTUV010000457.1:0-2916 GCA_964247445.1 uncultured Acidobacteriaceae bacterium
CATCACTGGTGCGGCCTGTGTTCCGCGCCTACCGCGGCTACATCCAGCAGGACCTCGGGTGTTTCCTCGGCCATCTGCGGCAGAGGACCTTCAAGCGCAATGTGCAGAACCTCATCCATGGACTCGACGAAATGCAGCTTCATCGCCGACTTGAGCGCTTCGGGCACATCGGCTAAGTCCTTCTCATTCTCCTTCGGCATGATGGCTTCAAACACCCCGCCGCGCTGCGCCGCGAGCAGCTTTTCCTTCAAGCCGCCGATCGGCAGGACCTTGCCGCGAAGAGTGACCTCGCCGGTCATCGCGATATCGCGCCGCACAGGAATCTTGGTCAGCGCGCTCGCGAGGCCGGTCGCCAGAGTAATGCCCGCCGATGGTCCGTCCTTCGGGATCGCTCCCTCTGGCAGGTGAATGTGGATGTCGATGTTGCGGTAAAAGTCTTTCGGGAGGCCGAGGTGCGCCGAACGCGAGCGGATATAGGAGAGAGCCGCCTGCGCCGACTCCTGCATTACATCGCCGAGCTGGCCGGTCAAGGACAGTTTGCCCTTGCCGTCGAGCACCTGGATTTCCGTTTGCAGGATCGTGCCGCCCGCCTCGGTCCAAGCCAGGCCCGTCACCAGGCCGACCTCGGACTTCTCGTGGACCTGCGAATCGCGGAACTTCGCGACGCCCAGGAACTCGTGCACGCTCGCCGCGGTGATCTCTTCTTTATGCGCGCCGCCGTTCTTCACCACGCGCCGCGCCACCTTGCGGCACACGTTGCCGATCTCGCGCTCCAGGTTGCGTACGCCGGCTTCACGGGTGTACGCGCGAATGATCTCGCGAACCGCGCCATCATCAAAAGTGATGTTCTCCGCAGTCAGGCCGGTGTTCTCCAGAGCCTTCTTGATGAGATATTGCTTCGCGATTTCGAGCTTTTCGACCTCGGTATAGCCATGCAGCCGGATCACTTCCATGCGGTCCTGAAGAGGTCCGGGGATGGTGTGCAGCACGTTCGCGGTCGCGACAAACAGTACCTGCGATAAGTCGTACTCCACATCGAGGTAATGGTCCTGGAAGGTCGTGTTCTGCTCGGGATCGAGCACTTCCAAAAGCGCCGAGGAGGGGTCGCCGCGGAAGTCGGACGCCATCTTGTCAACCTCGTCGAGCAGGAAAACAGGTTTCGTAGTGCCGGGCTTCTTCCTCGATTGAATGATCTGGCCCGGCAGCGCCCCGATGTAGGTCCGGCGATGACCGCGGATTTCAGCCTCGTCCCGCACGCCGCCTACCGACATGCGCACGAACTTGCGGCCGGTCGCCTTCGCGATCGACATGCCGAGTGAGGTCTTGCCGACGCCCGGAGGTCCGACAAAGCAAAGGATGGAGCCTTTCGGGTTTTTCACGAGCTGCCGCACTGCCAGGAACTCGAGAATACGGTCCTTGATCTTTTCAAGCACGTAATGGTCCTCGTTCAAAACCTTCTCGGCGTGCTCGATGGAGCGGGTTTCCTTGGACTTCTTCTTCCACGGCACGGCCAGCAGCCAGTCCAGGTAGTTACGCGAAACGGTCGACTCGGCGGACATGGGCGGCATCGCTTCCAGCTTCTTCAGCTCCGCAATAGCCTTGTCAAACACATCCTTGGGCATCCCGGCGAGCTCAATCTTCTTCTTCAGATCGTCCCACTCCGACTTTTCGCCGCGGCCCAGTTCCTTCTGGATCGCCTTGATCTTCTCGTTGAGGTAGTACTCTTTTTGCGCGCGCTCCATCTGCCGCTTCACGCGGGTCTGGATCGACCGCTCCATGTTGAGCTTTTCGATCTCCACGTCGAGCACGCCCGCGATGCGGGTCAGCCGCTCCACGGGATCGAACACTTCGAGAACTTCCTGCTTTTCGGCGATCTCCAGCTGGAGATTCGCGGCGATGGTGTCGGCCAGCTTCGAAGGCTCGTCCACCCGCAGCGCGGCCATGGTGGATTCCAGGTTCAGCGACTGCTGCAGCTTGACGTACTGTTCAAACAGCCCGGTCACCTTTTGCGCGAGTTGCTCAACCTGCTGGGTAAGCTCCAGTTGAACCTTGCCGGTGCGCACGGTCGCGACGAAGAAGCCGTCCACATCGGTCATTTCGACCGCGCGGCCGCGCTCGACGCCCTCAACCAATACCTTGATGTTGCCGTCGGGCATCTTGACTGACTGCACGATATTGCCGACCGTGCCGACCATGTAGATGTCGCTCGCCGTCGGCTCATCGATGCGCGCGTCATGCTGCGTCGCGAGGAAAATCTTGCGGTCGCCGTTGAGCGCTTCCTCGAGCGCCCGCACGCTCGACTCGCGGCCCACGACGAAGGGGGTCATCATGTGAGGAAAAATGACCATGTCGCGGATGGGCATCATGGGAAGCTTGCGGGTTTCGCCTTTAGGTGCTTTTGGTTCTGGCATTGCGGAGTTTCCTCTCAGGTCCTGATTCGACGTGCGAAGGGGTGCGGTGGATGCGGCTTCGGTGCGCGGCTTAACCCGGCTCGCGTTGATTTGATTGTAAAGGTTGAGGGTGGGCGAGCTTCGCGTGCTCAGCCCCGCCCTTTGTTGCGGAGGTCCACCACGCTGCGCACCTCGCCGCCGAACAGCTCCTTGGCCTGCTGCACAAGCGGGTTTTCAAGCGCGAGCGCTTCCACGCTGCCGGTCGCCGCAGGCCGGGGCGCGGTTTTCGCAGCGGGCCCGCCCTCACCCGGAACCCACTCCACCGGTTTAGGAGGCGTGCCCGCAAACGGGCGCATGGCGGCCTTGACCAGCTTTTCCGCTTCGGCATTCATCGCGAGGCCGAGCATGGTTTTCTTCGCGCCGATAATGACACGCACCGCCTTTGCGGTTTCGGTCCATTCGCCGGCGTTTAAAAGCGTAGCCGCGGTGTTCTGGCCCGCCGCTTCCAGCGCGGCGACCGCTGCTT
>CAXTUV010000458.1:0-991 GCA_964247445.1 uncultured Acidobacteriaceae bacterium
GGAAGGAGGTGCCCATGTAGCCCCGCTCGCGGGCCATGTCGAGCTCGGACTGGAGAATATCGCGCTTCACATCCGGCTCTAAAAGCGTGAGCAGCACAATCTGGTTGCGGCCCGTATCCCAAAACGGCACCGGCCCGTAGCGGTCGTGGTCGGCGGTTCTGCGTACGCCGTCCAGCCCGGTAAACGGCTCGCCCTTGCGCGCGACCAGGGTGGGGCTGTCGAAGGAGTGCAGCAGGCAGGAGTAGAACAGCATCTTCTGCTTTTCCGAGCCGCCCTCGATCTCAATCCGGTTGAGCTTTTCGGCCCAGGCCGCTTCGGCTTGGGCGTGCACCCGGTCAAAGTCCCAGCCCGGGTCTTCTGTTTGGAGCCGCTGTTCGGCTTGCTCATAGCTCGCTCCCCGCGCGATCTTGACCAGGACCTGACGACCGCCCGCGAACTGGAGGTATGCGCCGGCATAAGCCCCGGACGTAGAGCGGCTGCCCGGCTCGACCGCCTTCCCGCCCATCCGAGAGCCGTCGGACGGTCGGCGTGTCGGAAGCTCCTCGTGAAACACGCCGAAGGACTGAAAGGGCTCCGAGAACCGGGCCGCGAAGTAGGCGCTGTCCGTGCCGCTCCGGCCTCGCTTCATGCGCCCGCGCACGGAGCTGTCGCCCACCACCTCGACCTCACCCTCGGCTGCGTCGGTGTCGAGGAGGATGCGGGCGGGCTTGCCCTGCGCGTTTGCCGGAGGAAAGGTGAACCGGTAGAGCCCGGTCGAGGTGGTCGCGGTCATCTCGGCCTGCGTTTGGAAGTCGTCTAGAAACACGCTGTAGTAGCCGGGCGAGGCCGTTTCGCGTCGCTTGTCGTACACCGACGGGGTGCGCTCGGGCGGCAGCGCCCAGTCGCCCACCACCGGCGTGACGGCGGGGCCGTTCGCGCCGCCGTAGCCGCCGTAGGAGAAAGCGAAGATGCTGCGGTTGGGATAGTAGTACGTGGCCGGCACGCCCGCCAC
>CAXTUV010000458.1:1001-2906 GCA_964247445.1 uncultured Acidobacteriaceae bacterium
GCGTTCATGGGCGCAATTTCGGTCGCGCTGTGGGGCAGCTTCGCACCGGGCGAGGTAAAGCCGGAGTACACCTGCTCGCCCGGTGGCGGCGCGTTGCCGATCAGATCCTGCTTGTCCAATGGCGCGGTGCCCACCAGCGGGCTAGCATAGTGGATCGGCTGCTTCTCCTGGGCTGCAACGAATGGCGCGAGCAAAGCAAAGAGCATGAGCGCTCCGGGGCGGGTCAGAAGCACTGGTATTCCTCCATATCACTCAAACTGTACCCGCGCCCCGAGCTGCCGCGTACGCGAGATGCCAGTTAAGCCCAAAATCTAGCTGAAAGTGGTGTGACTCAGGTTGGTACCGGGGCGAGGTGACGCATTGCCCGCCGGGTCAAGGCACCACAAAACCTAGCCGCGCGTCTTTTGCATGGTAGGCGAGGCAGGGATCGAACCTGCAACCCCCGGCTTAGAAGGCCGGTGCTCTATCCACTTGAGCTACTCGCCCGCGTACTCGGGTCATTCTACTGCTTGGAGCCGCTTGCGACCGCCAGGGCAAAGGTCCATGCCGCGCGCGCCATGGTCTGCCGCCACAGGGTGCGCACAGCTTCCGGGCTTTCCGCGAAGGCGTAGCTGTAGAGCGTCCAACCGAATGTGTCCGCGCCGAAGACCCGCGCCGGACGCACAACAATCTCCAGGCCCCCACTTACGGGCATGGGGCAGATCAACGTGTGTGCCGTGGTTTGCGCGACCCGTTCGAAAAAGGCGAACCCCGCGGGAGCGCTCTGTCCCCGGCGCAGTACGCAATCCAGGTAGCTTCCCAGGCCGAACTGGGCGTCTTCCGCGGCCGACATCTCTGAAACCTCCGGATCGACCTCCTCAAGCGCAAGCGAAAACATGTCGACCTTGGACGTAAATGTATGGGCTCCGTTCGCGATGCGCAGCGCCGTTCCAAGCTCCGGAAACGCCGCGAGCTCCGCCAAGCCGGTGATCGGACCCGAGCGGAGGTCCACCCACCCCGCCCACGGCACTTCGATCACCGGCGAGTCCGCCGCGGCTTCCACGCTCCAGTCCGTGATCATAGGCCCACCGTCGCTCCGAGCCAGCGGGCCAGTGTCTCCTCGGCCCAGCGGCCGCCATCATCACCGCGCGGCTCGGCCAGAAAGGCGCAGTGGCCGCCGTGGGTGGTTTCCACGTAACTGACATGGGGGTTCGCGGACAGAGCGCCGCGCGTGGTGGGCTCCATGCGGATAAACGGGTCGTCCTCGGCATGGAGGATCAGCGTGGGCTTGCCGAATGTGCCCGCATAGCGCGAGGAACGGGTGGTTTCGTAGTAGTCGTCCGCATCGCGAAAGCCGCCGTACCGCGCCACGATTTCGCCGTCGAAGTCGCGCATGGTGCGGATGCGGCGGTACACCCCCTCGCGCTCCAACGAGCTGTATAGCGCGGGAAACAGCCGCGCCTTGAGGCGCAGGCGGCGCTTCATCGCGCGCAGGAAACGCCGCTCGTAGAAGCGGTTGGAGGGCAGATGCAGCGCGGCGGAGGAAGGCCGAAGATCCATCAGCGGCGACACCCCGACAAACGCGTCGGCGGCCGGGAACTGCCCCGCGTAGCGCAGCACCAGGTTCGCGCCCATCGAGTAGCCCACCACCGCGATGCGCCGGAGGCCGAGCCCGCGCAGCGCATCGACCACGGCCCGGACGTCTTCCGAGCGGCCCGAATGGTAAATGGTCGGCGCAAGCGCGTCAGAGCCGCCGCAGGAGCGCATGTTCATCCGCACCACGTTGCACCCGGCGGCCCACAAGCGCGTCGCGTTGCCCACCACATAGCCCGAGCTTGCCGAGCCCTCCAGCCCGTGTACCAGGACGACGGTGAGCTTTTGCTCGCGCTGCCCTTGCCAATGGCACTGGCATAGCACCCGCGTTTC
>CAXTUV010000459.1:0-2896 GCA_964247445.1 uncultured Acidobacteriaceae bacterium
GGTTTCACTTTGATGTCGAACACCCGCGCGGCTTGGTCGTTCGTAAAGGTTTCGCCGTAGGTTTGAAAACCTGATTTGAAAACCTGAATCCGTACCTCGTCGCCCAAGGGGATGAGGTCGAGCACGGCTTTGCCGTCCTCATTCGTTTTCAGTTCCATGTTGCCCTGGTCCTTGCCCTCGTGCACGGTGTGGAACACGACTGCGGCGTTCTCAACCGGCTTTCCGCTTGAAGCGCGGGTGACGGTGACCTCGATGTGCGAAACCGGCGGCGGCGCTTTGTACTTGCGCCCGCGGCCGCTCGAGTGGTCGGCATCCTGGCTGAGGGCGGTAACCGGCAAGGCAAGCATGGCGGCGCAGGCGAGGGCACGGAGCTTCATACCCCAGGATTTTACTCGCGCTCGAAGAAGACGCGCGAATGGAGCGGCTCCTTCCCGGCGCGAGCGCGCATCACATAGTCTGTCAGCCAAGACAAGAAACAGAACAGTTTGCGCGCCGCACGCTTACCGCGGCAGGGAGAATCAGCACACTATGGCTACCAGCACACTGAAGGAAATGCCGTCCCCTCGCATCAAGACCAGCGATAAGGCCACTGGGCCCGCGACCAAGATGAACACGACGGTCTACGCTACGCGCATTGCGCTGAGCGAAGAACAGAAGCACAAAGTTGTCGAAGTCATGCAGGAAAAGCTTGCTTCGGCGCTCGACATGTATTCGCAGGCGAAGTTCGCTCACTGGAATGTGAAGGGCATCAACTTCTACCAACTTCACTTGGTATTTGACTCGGTTGCCGAGAAAATCTTCCCGCAGATCGATGCCATCGCCGAGCGCCTGACGCAGCTTGGCGGCGTGGCGAATGGAACCGTCCGCCAGTCCGCGATGGGCTCGCGCCTGCCCGAGTTCGACATTCAGCAAACCCCGGCCGGCATGGATTACGTGAAGAATCTGGCCGATTCCCTCGGTGCTTACTGCGCAGCGTTGCGCGACGCCTCGGAAAAGATTGAGGAAATCGGTGACGATCCGACGGCCGACTTCTTCAAGCAGCTCGATGTGGAGGCCGAGGAGCAGCTGTACTTCCTCGAGTCGCACCTCGAAGCAGGACCGGTCGAGTAAGGGAGTTCAACGCAGCAAGGACGGCTCCCGGGCCGCCCTTTGCACTTTCAGGGTGCGAGAATACATTCCATGGACGAGGCAATACGGGTTGGAGTCGTGGGTTTCGGCGTGGCCGGCCAGGTCTTTCACGCGGCGGTGATTCATGAAACCCCGGGGCTGGAATTGGCTTGCATCGTGGAACGCCGCAAGCAACTTGCCGGTTCCAAGTACCCCGGTGTGCGCATCGCCGCTTCCGTTGAGGAACTGCTGGAAGACCCTTCCATCCAACTTTGCGTGGTCGCCACACCAAACCACCTGCACCGCTCCCTTGCGGAAACCTGTATCAAGGCTGAGCGCCACGTGGTGGTCGATAAACCCTTGGCGCTTTCGAGCGCCGACGCCGGTGCGCTCGCATCAATCGCGCACGAGTGCAAGGTGCTGTTGAGCGCTTACCACAACCGGCGCTGGGATGGTGACTTCCAAACCGTGCGTGATCTGCTGGCCGGCGGACGCTTGGGCAAGCCTGTCCTGTTCGAGTCGCATTTTGATCGTTTTCGCCCCGAGCCGAAAGCGGACGCTTGGCGCGAAACCGAGGAGTCCGGCGGCGGCGTGCTTTACGACCTCGGCCCTCACTTAATCGATCAGGCGTTGGCGCTGTTCGGCGCGCCCACGACGCTGTGGGCCGACATCCGAAAAACACGCTCCGGCGTGAAGGTTGATGACGGCTTTGACATCTACATGAGCTACGAAGAATCGGCAAACCCTCACTTGCGTGTAGTGCTGCGCTCGTCCGTGTTGGCCGCGAGCCCCGGCGCGCGCTTCACCTTGCACGGCACTTCGGGCAGCTACGAAAAGTGGGGGTTGGACCCGCAGGAAGACGCCTTGAAGGCCGGCGCGAGCTTCGCGGACGAGGGCTTCGGCTACGAGCCGCGGTCCAACTGGGGCATTCTGACAGTGCCGGACGCGCCGCCTGAAACCATCCCTACACTCCCAGGTGACTATCGCCGCTTCTACGAGAACGTACGCGATGCCATCGAGGGCAAGGCCAAGCTGGAAACTGGGGTGGACGCAGCCTGGTCCGTGGCGCGGCTGATTGAATTCGCGCGGGAAAGCAGCCGCGAAGGCCGTCGATTGCCCGTGGACCTGCGCCCCGCCGCGGCGCTATAGTTGCGTGGCATGAGGCCCCTTTTCGCCGTGGCGATGGTTCTGTGGTCGGCGCTTGCATGTGCGCAAAAGGAGCCTGATCCGCTTTCTCCCGGGCAGGCCGATCAGGTCCGCGAGTTGGGTGTGCATCCGGTGGATCGGGTGAAGCTTTATTTGAAGTTTGTGAATGACCGTGCCGCCGCGATCAAAAGTTTAATGGAGGATGCGACCGAAAACAGCCGCCCCGCCGAGCTGCGCGCCCGTTACGAGGAGTTCACCCGGCTCACCGATGAGCTCGCCGAGAACATGGACACTTACGACGGCGATAAAGCCGATATCCGCAAGGCCTTCCGCCCGGTCGGGAGCGACTGCGCGAAGTGGCCCGCGATCCTGAACGGGCCGCCGCCGAACGGAACCTATGATTTTGCCAGGCGCTCCGCGCTGGATGCCGCCGCCTCGCTCACCGAAGACGCCCAGAAGCTGCTGGCGAAGGAGGAGGCATACTTCGCCGCGCATAAGAAGGAAGCCGGAACAAACGGCCGCGCGCCCTCGCCCGAGTAAAATCTCATCTATGCCTGAGATTTCTCGCCGCCTCACCGTCACAACCCACGTCGGCAAAGTACGCGTCGGTTCTGGCGCGCCGGTAGTTGTGCAGTCGATGACA